>CAYYUU010000527.1:0-5846 GCA_964474955.1 uncultured Alcaligenaceae bacterium
GGTTTGCTCCGGATCAAAAAATTGCGATGGCTCGAGTCCTGATCCGATACACCGCGCGCTTGCCCGCCCGGTCCAGAAAATGGGACAGCTTTGAAGAGCTTCTCAAGAGCCTTCCTGTGGACGAGCGATCTTCTTCCGAAGTCCTGATCCTCGAGGCGAACGCACTGGTGGCGAAAGAAAAAATTGAGGAAGCCAAAGCCAAAGCCAAAGCCGCACGAAAAAAGAGTCCCAAAGAGGCGACCCCCTGGATGTTCTTGTTGGCCCTCGCCGAGCAACAAGAGGCGTCGCTGAAAGAGTTGTCCGGTCTGTTGGACGAAGCCAAAGCGGCGGTTGGGGAACACGCCCGTTGGAAGTTGTTCCGCCTGGGAATGTTGCTCAGGAAGGATCGCAAACAAGCCAGAGACTACCTGAAGGAGTTGGAGAAATCGAAACAGGCTCTCGCGGGCGAAGAGCGAAAGCTCTTGCTGCTGGGGTTAGGAGAAGCCTACGTGGCTCTCAGCGAACCTCAGAAGGCGCAAACGCCATGGGCCGAACTCGCTCGACAAGAGCCTTCGAACTTGAACATTCGGTTGCGGTTGCTCGAATTGGCGATCCGCGACCAGAACCCGAAGTCGATCAACAAATGGCTCGACCAAATCGAACGAATTGAGGATGGGAATGGCCCGTACACCGCGTTTGGCCAGGCAGCCCATTCGGCCATATTGTTCCGCGAGAAACGCGACGAGTCGTTGCTCGACAAGGCGCTGCGAAAGCTCCAGACGGCGGCCAACGAACGACCTTCCTGGTCGCATGTGCCGAGTTTACGCGGGCACGTGTATCAATTACAATCCCAACGCCAATTGGCTTTGGGCGAATACAAAAAGGCCATGGGGTTAGGAGAGCGCCGTCCCTGGGTTTACAAGCGGAGACTAGAACTCTTGCGAGACCTGGGGCAGTACGACGAAGCCATCACATTGCTGAAGCAACTGCCGAGCAAAGTGAAAACCCAGGACGATTTCGGTCGCCTCTTCGTGGAGGTCACGCTCCTTTCCCCGACCCGGAAGGACGCCCACAAAGACGCTTTTCGCAAGGCCGAACAAGCCATCCAAAATTCCGACGAGTACCTGGATTATCTGTGGTTAGGACAAATGGCGCTGGCCGCGGGAGAGCAATCGAAAGCCGAACGAGCATTCGCAAAGGCTCGCCAGACGGCCGAAAACGCCGTCAAAAGAGGCAAAGGAAAGGTCGGAGATCTCGCCTCGGCGTGGATCGTCTACCTGGTGTTTCTAGCCGGGCACGACAAAAAGAAAGCTCGCGAACAAATCCAGATCGTGCGGGAAACGCTCAGCAAGAAACACATTCCGACCGTGTTAGTCCCTTGTTTGGAGGTCCTCGGAGACATCGAACAAGCCGAGAAGGAACTTCTAGCTAGTTTGAATTCCAAACCGAACGACCCTGCCGGCCTGCGCAACGTCGCGAGTTTTTACGTTCGCCACGGCCAAGATTCGAAGGCCGAACCCCTGTTTCACAAGCTCCTGGCCAACAGCCAGACGCCCGAATCAACGCAGTGTTGGGCCCGGCGTAATCTCGCGATCGGGTTGGTCAAGAAGGGTGGCTTTCGCCAGGTCCGACACGCGTTACAGTTAATTCGCAAAAATAAAACGCGAGGGGAACTTTCTCTGGTCGACCGTCAGGCCGAAGCTTTGGTCTTGACCGAACACCCCGGTCATCGGGCCAAAGCCATTCAGGCCCTGAACGAACTTGCCGGGGAAAAAGCGGAGTTTCCGCCTCCCTTACGATTTCGTCTTGCTCAGTTGTATTACGCGAACAACGAGTGGGACAAGTTCGCCAACCAAATGAGGATCCTGACGAACGAAGTTCCGAAGAATCAGCGCTACCTGGCTGCCTACGTTCGGGGGTTGCTCAAACACGGAGACACCTTTTCGGCTTCCAGCCATCTGGCCCGGTTACAGAAGCTCGCTCCTCGGGAGTTCGACACAATCGTTTTGCAAGCCAAAGTTCTGCATGCCCAAAAACGTCCGGCCCAAGGCAAGAATCTCTTGTTGAAGCTCGCCAAGGAAGACAAGAAGGCACGGTTGGACGTGATCGCGAGTGTGCTCGAAGAACTCGGCTTCCATCGAGAGGCCGAAGAAACGTTACGCAAGCACTTGAAGCGATCCAAGAGCCCCAACAAATTCCTCCGGTTGGCCCGCTTTCTTGGGCGACAAAACCGCCTCGGCGATGCGCTGCAGGCCTGCGAAAGTGCTCGGGCGACGGCTACGCCCGCGAACGTCGGATTGGTCGCGGTCGAACTCGTGAGCAAACCACAAGCTACTCCCGAACAAATCAATCGCGTCCAGAGATGGATTCGCGAAGACATCCGGGCGCATCCTAAAGACCACGAGAGTTTGTCGCTTTTCCAGGCCCATCTTCATGCCCAACAGGGAAAGACCGAGCAGGCCACGCGAGTGCTAGAGGGCATCGTCGAGAAAAATGGAAAGAACATTACGGCCCTGAACAATCTCGCTTACCTCCTGGCATTCCAGCCGAGTCGGCGAGAGGAAGCGATGACGTATCTCACCAAAGCCATCGAACTCGCGGGACCCATCTCGACACTGCTCGACACCCGGGCCGTCCTGTTCCTGGAAACCGGGCGTGCCGACGAGGCCATCCGCGATCTGGAGAAAGCCGTGCGCCAAGGAGGGAACACGGGGACGCGTCATTTTCACATGGCCCAGGCCTACTTGTTGGCCGGCAAGAGGTTCCAAGCAGAAAAAGAGTTTCGCACACTCCTCCGCGATCACGGATTCAAGAGAGCTGATCTCCCAGCGGTCGAGCAACCCGCCTTCGACAAGCTCGCCAAGCAACTGAAGATCCAGGCGAATTGAAATCTGCAAAAACGACCGGATGTCCAATTCGTTGCCTCGGGATCGCAGGGCAGGCAAATAAACGGTCCTGCGAATCACCCCCGCAAGGCATCACCAGGAGTCCCTCATTTTACTCCTTCCCCAACACCAAATCAACGACCCAGCACCCGCGAACGTGCGTGTCCTCAGTGCGGCAGTGATCGAGTATCTTCTCGTCATCACAACCAGCTTCTTCCAGCGCGTCGGCCAGAATCGGTACGTCTTCGAAACGGTATTGTTGATAAATGCGTTTGGCAATCGCGATGACGTCGTCCGTCTTCCAGGATGCGGAGACCGACGGGTCTGCGTTCGGGTTTGGCACGATGTCGCGCAGGACGTCGGCGAGGTGGGCGTAAACTTGTGGAAGATAGATCGACTTCGCGGCCTGCCACGAGATGGCCCCCGATTTCACTCGGTCGGACGCCGCAACCAACTTGTCCGCCGCCGTCGAACCGACGTATTCGAACGTACTCATCGCGGCGGTGAACGGGACATCCTTGGTCGCTTCGCGGACAGCCCGATTGGCATCCGTCGCGACCCGCAGGGCGATGACGGAGGCCGTTTCGTGGGCCGCCGAGAACACCTCTCGCGGCAACATTTGGTCGGCATGTAGCTCGACGAGTTCCACTACTTGCCGGCTCCGGTCTTCTCGGATGGCCTCCCAGATGAAACGACAACACGCCGCCGCGAAGAGACGAAACTTCCTCGGACTTGTGCGGCCTTCGAGAAAACGCAACATTCGGTGAAGGTCACGCGAGGCGAGCCATTCCTGGTCAGTCATGGTTCGGGTTCCTGCGAAATGGGACTGCGACACCACCACCATTATCATAAGGACACCGTCTGCTCGAAAATCGCTTATTTCCAAACACATCATCAGTTGCGTTCGCGGAAGGCGGGCGGTCCTGTTGGGTTTCGGTGTCGAATTGTGGAAAGTTGCTTTTCGTTCCGTGAAAAGGATTTGTGTTGTTCGTATTTTTGTAGCTCGACTCGGAGAACGTGAAATATACGCTTGTCCGTTTCATAAGTACACGCGGCCCGGCAATGTGACTGAAAGTCTCGCCTCGCTGGGGTTTCTTTGTCTGGTTGCACGCCCCTCACTTCGTTCGGGGACGTGCCATCAAAAACACACTTTCAGTCACATTG
The DNA here is from genome assembly GCA_964474955.1 of uncultured Alcaligenaceae bacterium. Lineage (GTDB taxonomy): Bacteria > Planctomycetota > Planctomycetia > Gemmatales > Gemmataceae > CAYRFQ01. The sequence continues at coordinate 4,029 of CAYYUU010000527.1, forward strand.
CCCGAGCCGCATGTGCCTACGAGAAGACAAAAGCGGACATCTGTTTATTTCGCGTTCCGTGGCCTGCGGCAGGCTGTTCGGCAAACCAACTTTTTGCGGAGCGAAAGACGACATTCTCCGCAATCCCACGAGCGGTAGGTGTTGGTCGTGCCGTCGTGTAGTCATTTCGAGCTCTTGCGATTGTGCTGCGCGAAGACAACTTCGATGTCGCGCATCCGCCATCGGACACAACGACGGCTCGGACGCAATGGTTCGGGGAAGCGTCCGCAAGCAACCCAACGACGGATCGTGCGCTCGTGGACGTCGAACAATTTCGCCACGTCGCCGATGGTCAACAACCGGTCCCGAGGATTCGATGTTCGGGGTGGCTCCATGAGGCCAACCTTGCTTGAGGAATGTCTGGCGGTTTGTGGAGTGGACTGGGTCACTTATTCATTCAATAATAATGTACACATGTACACAAAAGCAATCCCGAAAAACGCAAACATGGGGATTTGTCCGGAACTGTCCGGAACTGTCCCGGAATTTTTTCTCGGAACGGCCTGGGATTTGAATTGGTGGCCATGGTCTGTTGCTGACAAGGGAAATCGCAGAAAATTCAGAAAAATGTGGCCCGTACCTTCGCAGATTCTCGCTTCATCCAATAGCCGACAAACGAACAACATCGTCAGGTGTATGTTCGAGAGACGACCGAGGTGCGAGAAAATTTTTTTCCATGAGATAAACAAACGGTGACGACTTCCGCTTGCTTCAACTGGAAGCAAACGTCCCAGAGATCACAACATGCTCGACATTATCTTGAACATTGGAGCGATGGTGTTTTTCGCTCTGCTCGTCTGCGGTCTGGCGGTTTTGCTCCGTCGGACCAATCCCAAGTCTGGGGAAGATTATCCTCACGAACCTGAGGGAATGGGTTCTTTCGAGAACATCATGGGCTTCCGTTCTAGTGGTCCCAAAGGGCCGAACCCTGATCACCCCGACAACCCGTAACGACGTTGTCGGTGGGTTTGTGTTGTGAAAAATGGAAAAGTTATTTCGATGGCTTTCCCATTTTTTCGTTTCCAGGCACCGAAACTCACCTCGACGCGAACTGACATCCCACCGACTCACTCGGACAAATCAATTCCATTTCCGCCATCCCCACAGGCACGACCAGAACCCCTGCGAATCCTGCTACGTCTCTCGTTGGTCAGAAAGGATTGTACTTCGGGCCCTCGGTCTCTATCACTACAATGAATTCGCCGAACGCCCCAAGCTCCCGTTCGAGAAGATGGGAGCGTTTTGTTTAATTGCTGTGAAGATTTGCCCAGAGACTTGGGTGGCCTGGGAAAGCCACGTAGACCCATCTCGGCAAACAAGGTAGAGATAGCAAGCCAAACAAAAGGCACGTAACGTCAAAGAATGGGATGAACGGCAAGGAACTGTCCTGGCTCGCGTCCTGGGTCGAATGTCGATTCCAGGCGAATCCCGAAATCGGTTTTGTGTTCCTAGTCGCAGGAGAATTACCAGATGAGCGAAGCCAATCTCAAACGCTTGGCCCTCCTTGTCGGTGGTGGTCCGGCCCCAGGCATCAACGGCGTCATCAGCGCTGTGACGATCGAGGCCATCAACCAAGGCGCCGAAGTGTTCGGAATTCGCGATGGTTACAAGTGGCTGATCGAAGGAGATGAGCCTCAAATGACGCAGTTGAGCGTTGACGACGTGCTGAACATTCACCTGCGAGGCGGTTCCGTCCTGGGCACGGCCCGAGCCAACCCGACGAAGAAGGAAGAAGATCTCCAGAAGGTCTTGAAGATATTCAAGGACAGAGGCATCGAC
>CAYYUU010000528.1:0-5844 GCA_964474955.1 uncultured Alcaligenaceae bacterium
CGGCCCGTTTTCGGCTGAGGATGCGACTCTCCTCATCCACTCGTCCAAAGAAACGAAGAACGTGGAAACCGTCTTTCACGAATACATCTATCCGGACCCAAATTCCGGTGGGGGAATCGTCGCGTTCGATCTGACCGTGAACAAGGGGACGGTCTACCTCGAAGACATAACGACGAACCGAAAAGACACCTTCGAAGACGTGTCGTTGTTGGTCCGAGTTCCGCCCGACGACACGACACCGCTGCAGGTCAAATGGAAGTCGGACGCGAAGACGTCCGGTCCGCTCAAGGCGGAATTTCTCTGGGCTGGATGGTACGGCCAGAACAAGACGACCACGCGAGACATTTCCGTCGCCGTCGAGGCCAAAGAGTTGTCGCTGCAAACACTGCAACCCCTCGTCCGGCGACTCGATTCCGAAGCCCGGTTGCAGGGCATCCTAACGGCAAATTTGAAAGGAACTTGGCGGCAAGGCTGGCGGCAATCGTGGAAAGGCTCTGTCGAGGGAAAAATCGAAATCCGTGACCTCGACCTCAAAGCGGCACAGTTCGGGAAAGACCACCTCAAACTCATGTCGGTGACCCTCCCATGTCACATCGAGTCGGATGGAGACCATGTCATCATCCGTCAATTGGATTGTCAATGTGATGTCGGACAGCTGACTTGCCGCGCTTCGCTGGACTTGGACAACCCACTTGCTTCCCTGCTGTCCCACGGTGGTGCGAAACTGACCGGAGAAATCGACCTGGCCAAACTCGCCCGCGTCTTGCCCAACACCCTTCGAGTTCGCGAAGCCATGGACATCACGAGTGGCAAGGCTGAACTCTCTGTCCTCAGCCGAAGCAGCCCCACCGGCACCGTCTGGGAAGGGCGATTTGTGACCCAGGCCCTCGCGGGAGTGATGAACGGAAAACGGGTCGAGTGGTCGCGACCCCTCGCGATGACTTTCCTCGGACGCAAGCGACCCGGACGATGGCTGGCCGTCGAGGAGCTTCGATGCGAGTCGGATTTCCTCAAGGTCGCCGCAACCGGAGATCCCGACTCGTGGAAGGCCCGAGCTACGTTTGACCTGGCCAGGCTCTCCAAACAAATCGGGATGTTCATCGCCGTGGACGAACAGGACATGACCGGCCACGGTGCCGCCGACGTCGTCTTCCGCCAACAGAAGGACGGCAGTTATCAGATGGAAGGGACCGCACTCATCCAGGACCTCGTACTCGGTGCGTCTTCGAAATCTCCCGTTCGTGAAAAGATGGTCATTCTCTCGTGCAAAGTCGCCGGGAACCAAAAGGCCAAAGAGGTCGTTGCCGAAAAAGCCTCCTTCAACTTCGCCTCGGGCGTGGATCGGCTCAAGTGTGAACTGACAACACCGCTCCGATGGAAGGATGGCATCTCGGCCAACGGTGACCTTCGCCTGGAAGGAGAACTCAGGACCTGGGGCGGTCGACTCCGCGCCCTCGGGTTCCTTCCGGCAGATTCGGAACTCGTGGGCCGTGTCGAGATGAGCACTTCGATGCGACTCAGTCCCAATGCATGGCAATTCGCCGACGCCAAAGTCGATGGCTCGAACGTCCGCGCGAAGCTCCTCGGATTGACCATCCAGGAGCCGAAACTTGTCGCGAACGCAGCCGGCACGTTCCATCCGAAAACCGGGTTGGTGAGCATTCCGAAAGGTGACGTCGTCGCCCAAGCGGTGACTCTACAACTCCGCAACATCAAGGCCCAACCGACGAAGTCCGGAAGTTATCGGCTCGTTGGAAGTGGTACGTTTCGAGGTGATCTTGGCCATCTGTCTCGGTGGATTTGGGAGAGTACGCCCAAAGGAAAAGAATTCCTCGGCGGCGACGTTACGGGTGCCATCGCCTTGTCGACCCTGAAGGACCAAATCCAGGCTCGGTTGGAAGTCAAAGGGAATGCCGTTCGCGTTGGTCCGCCGCAGCAACCGTACCTTCGCGACTCCGACGTTCGACTCGTCGCCAAAGGCAGCTACAACGCGACAAACGACGCCTTCGACTTTGCCGATCTGGAAGTGGCGACTCCCGGACTCACGCTCAAGGGACAAGGGACCGTCGGCAAATTCAGTTCTGCCATTCCGGACGTTTCTCTCAAGGGCGAGATGGCTTACGACCTCTCAAAGTTCGAGCCGGGACTCCGAAACCTGATCGGAGGCGACTTGCGAGTTCGTGGCGTTGGACGCGAGCCCTTTGAAATCGCCACAGTCGTCAGGAAGCCCGATCCGGCTGGCAAAACTTCACCGCCCACGTTTTATACTTCTCTCCAAGGGAGCACTCGCCTCGGTTGGGACTCGCTTCGCGCCCACGGAATTAACGTTGGTCCGATGACGGCTCCGGTGTGGCTGAAGGAAGGTTGGGTCAAGATGGGGTGGGTCCGCGCCGCCGTGAACAAAGGACAACTTCGCGGAGCGGGTTTGCTGAGGGTGGCTCCCCTCGGGATCATGATTGCCCAGGAGCCGATGCCCACCCAGACGCAGAATCAGGACAAGAAGAAACGGCCAAAAAAGACGTATAAGCTCATCGATCACGCCGAGATCACGCCCGAGATGTGCGACGGTGCGTTGCGATATGTCCTTCCCGAACTCGCCGGGATGACGAAGGGGCGAGCCAGCGTTTCGGTCGATCTGTACGCCGCCCATATCTATCTGAACGATCCCAAGAAAACCACATTTGACGGGGTCGTCACATTCCACGAGGGCGAACTCGGACCGACTCCGTTGCTCAAGCAACTCTTCGTTTTGCTCGACAATCCCGTCGAGGCTCGCATTCCGAAAGAAACCAGGGTGCGTGTCTCGATGGAGGACGGTTGGATTGGTCACTCGCCGTTGACGATCGAATTCGGCAAGTACCCGGTGACGACGAGCGGGTGGGTCAATGTCGACGGCACGCTCAAATTGACGGTCGCTGGAAAGATCCCTCCTGCCTGGGTTGGGCGAGCGAAACTTCCATCCAGCCTCACCCAGCAAGACATCAAAATTCCCATCAAAGGAACGATCTCGCAACCGCGACTCGACCGGAACGCGGCTCAGGAAATACTGAGTCAAATCCTGCGAGCCGCCCCTCGCGATTTCCTTCGAGAAGGCATCAACCGCGGCCTTCGGCGACTGTTGAAGTAGTGGACTAAGGAAAGCCACGACGGCAGAGAGTTACCCTTGGTTCGTCTTGGAAAGTTGCTTTTCGCTCCGCGAAAAGTTCTTCGCCTTTGAAACCTTTTCACTCCACGAAAAGCAACTTTCCAATTCAGATCTGGTATAGAAAATTGCGAACATCGATGAATTCCCCAGTCTCCACGTCGGCCCAGAAAACCGGGAAAACACGGCTTGTACGCTCAAAATGTGCCAAAATTGTATTATACAACGCCTTTACCTCTTTCCATACAGTGCTGACGGTGTTATACATACTTGAGTCCTCCTGCCGAAACGTCATCTGGTCTCGCAACCAATCGTTTGGCACATTTTGCGCTTCTTCAGAGAGACTCATTCGATGAACTCGCCATTACCCAAATATCTTCAAATTTCCCAGGAGATCGAGTATCAGATCAACTCAGGCCATTGGGAAAATGGGAAGATTCCGAGCGTCCGGGGAATCGCGGCGGAACACAACGTTTCGGTCGTGACGGCCTCCCGGGCCCTCCAAGTTCTCAGGGACAAGGGGCTGATCAACGCCGTCGAACGCTCCGGCTGCTATCTCGTCCCTCGCGACACCGAGGCGACCGAGAAGTGGTCTTTGTGTTGGCGTGTGACGCCCGGCCCCTGGCAACAAGCAGCGGGCGTGATTACCCAGCGTGGTTTCGACTCGATTGCCCGACAGGAACGCGTCCACTTCGACACTTCCGTGTTCGACTTCGGTTTCACCTCCACGGATCGCGAAATCCAACGCCAGGTCCGTGCCGCCCGCGAGAGCGGGATTTCCGGCGTCTTCTTCATGCCCTCGCGACTCAACGAGAAAAGCATGAAGCAAGACGAGGTCTTCCTCAAGGCGTGTGATTCGGTCGGAATGGCGGTGGTTCTGATCGAGAGAAATTTGCTCGTCCGAGGTTTTGGCGACGACCTGCCGGAGCCGAAACCGACCATAGGACGGTGGTTTCGTCCCCTTGCCCGAGATTTGATTGCCTCCGACGACCTCGACGGCGGACGCCAGACGACTCACCATTTGCTCGATCAAGGGCGGACTCGAATCGCCTGTATCACCGGCTCGAGAATCAGCTGCCACGAAGACCGTGTCGCGGGCTACTACCACGCCTTGTTGGAACGAGGTGCCGAGGACGGCGTGAACTACGTTCCGCAGATCCTTTGGCAACCAAGCGACATTCCCAGCAAGGACGCCTACAGCCACCTCGCCGACCGACTCCTGGAATTGGACGTCGATGGAGTGATCTGTTACCAGGATTATACAGCCATCGGTCTGATTCTTGAGTTGCTCTCTCGCGGCGTTCGCGTCCCGGCAGACATGGCCATCGTTGGTTTCGACGATCTACCGATCGGCAATATGTTCGCCATTGGCGTCACGACCTACGCTTTTCCATCCGAAGCCGTCGCGACCCAGGCCGTCCGCGTCATGCGAGAGCGTATCAAACATCCCGATACACCGTACTTACGGATCGTCGTTCCCGGCAAACTCGTGATTCGAGAAAGCTCCAGCACTCAAACCGAAGCCGAAAGGAATGCGGCCGCTTCTGGTTCTTTGGAAGAAGTCGTAAAGGAGTAAAAGGGCTTGGTTGTTGTGGCAATCAAACGCTGCGGCCATCCGATTCCTGAACTCCGTCTCCCGTCACAAGCGATCTTCTTGACTTAACTCAGTTCATACCGCAACAGCTGACAGGACAATTTTCCGTTATACATCGGAATCCGTTCGGTCGGGCTCAGTCCGATTTGCCGCGCCAGATTGTTGTTGGCGGTGAACACCGCCGCGCGCCAACCGCCGCAACGCTCCTTCAACACCTTGCCAAGCAACTGGTAGAGGCCGCGTAGTTCTTTCTCGTCGCCGATCCGTTCGCCGTAGGGCGGGTTGCAGATCAACAGACCCGGTGCCCCGCTCGGCGGCTGAAAATCCGCCAGTTCTTTTTTCCGAAACGTGACGACGTGACCACACCCCGCGGCCTTCGCACTGGCTATCGAGTTGGTTATGGAGTCTTTGCGGTTGTCGGTCCCCAGAAGTGTTGCGTCGAAGGTTGCGTCGACTTCGTCCCGAGCTTCGTCGCGGATGTCGTTCCACAGTTCGCGGTCGAAGTCGAGCCACCCTTGAAACCCAAACCGTTTTCGCGTCAGTCCCGGCGGTCGATTCAACGCGAGCCAGGCTCCTTCGATCAAAAACGTCCCCGACCCGCACAACGGATCGACCAACGCGGATTGTCTGTCCCAGCCGGAAAGCGTCAAGAGGCCCGCCGCAAGCGCTTCGTTCAAGGCGGCCTTGTGGATGACGGTCCGATACCCTCGCTTATGGAGCGACATGCCCGAACTGTCCAAACTCAGCACCGCTTGATTTCGATAAACATGCAGATTGAGCCCCACCATCGGCTCGTTCACGTCCACGCTCGGCCGTCTTCCTTCTCGATCTACGAACCAATCGCAAATCGCATCTTTCGTCTTGAGGGCGGCATACTTGGAGTGCGTGAGGGCCGAATCCCGGACATTACAATCGACAGCCAACGTGTGGTCTGGCGTCATGTACTCGGCCCAATCGATCGTCCGAACGGCTTCGTAAAGTTCCTCCGGCGAAGTGACGGTGGCTTCGAAGATTCGCCGCAGCACCCGGACGGCCGTGCGGAGCCAAAGGTTGGCTTTGTAGACCGTCGCGAGATCGCCGGAGAAGCTGACTCCTCCCCGTCCGGGCG
>CAYYUU010000529.1:0-5844 GCA_964474955.1 uncultured Alcaligenaceae bacterium
GGAAACGAGCCGTCAAGCAGCTGGTCTTGCTCATTTCCTTTGGTGTGAATTTTTCCTCCCAAAACAACGAGGGCTCGGTTGGAACGTCCCGATTGCATAGATTATTTTGACGCCGTTATGGCTTTGCGTACTGTCTTGACTTGATCAGGTTCGGAACCGAAGATAGGATGAATTAGAATGTTTTGTGTAGAACGGGTTGCGTTCCGAACCACACCCTCTCCCAGTTCGCTGGTGTGACCCATGGAAAAATGTAGCGTTTACGCTGAGTGTACAAAAGAAGCCGAACGGTATAAATGGATCGAGAGCGAAAAAGCCGGGTACGACCTGGGCGAAAACGCAATCCGCCGTTGGGTGAAGGAGCATTGGTGGGGCTACCTGCGAGCCCGTTGGATCGAGCACCTCCAGGGCAAGCGGTTCTGGCTCGAACTCGACCGCGGTGACTTTGGTCTCCTCCAACGCGAATTCCAGGCCAACGCCCTCCTTCTCGATCGGATTCTGGATCGAATCAAAGCCGGCCAAGAAAACCTTGACATCATCCTCTGGTCCCTTGAGTGGGGCATCTGTGTCGACTCGGTCATCGAAATCCTGCAGGCCCTCGACATCAACAGTCGCCGCCTCGTTCATCGCTTCGATGCATAACAAAACGATCTGGAAATCGACACCTTTCGAACTCACATCCCTCGCTTGCAGTCACGGCCGATCCATTCGGAAATACTTTCCCGACTTGGAAGGTCATTCCGTAGGCTTCGCATTTACGCCGACAACCAAAGCGGCACGTCCAGCACCCAGCACAGATACATCGCGTGGATCAGGCTGTGCATGGCTTCGGCGGCGGAGTCATCCCCAACGGACTCCAAGGCGAAGGCGGTCTGCGTTTGTCGCTCTTCGACCGTTTCCAATTGCAGAACCGTTTGGGCGTCTTCGGGGGTCGTGAGGACACGACCTTCGAATTCGATGGCGCCGAACCAACACAACACCCCGACGATGTGCCCGGGAGACAGTTCTTCTCCGACGCACAGAATGCCGTGAAAAATTTGGCTCGTGGTAACGGTAATCGGCTCCTCACCTTCAACGTTGTACACCCACTTCGGTGGTTCGTCTGACGAGAGCAATCCGGCCTTCCGATATTGTTCAATCGGTTCGCCGGTGTATCCAAAATCTTCGATTGCCTGGAGCATTAAGAACCCGCCAAAGGTGTCTGGCGTTTGGAGTTGGTGGAGCCCCCAGTTTTCCGTCTCAGGTGGAATCGGATAGTTCACGAACCCGACACACCCATACGGCTTGTTTCGAAAATTGGCCGGACACCCTTCGCAATGCGAGGCGTGGGCCTCGAGCGTCGCGGCCTCGGCCTGAAGCTCGGCATGCGTGACAGGCGTGTCCTCTTCCTCTCCCGTAATGGCGTTGAACCTCTTCACAACAATTTTCAAATCATTTATATCCTCGCCGCGTTCCGCAGCCAAACGAGCCAAAGTCTCCGCGCGATCCTTGGCCTTTTTGGCGTCGAGAATACGTTGCGTCCCAACCTCAACATTCCCTTCCCCAAAGGTCTCTTTCGGGATACACGGCCACTCGACGATGAAGTCGATCCCCATTTCGGAACTCCTTGGCATCGATGAAATTTGCGGCATTCATACCGTAAAGTTGCTTTTCGCTCCGCGTAACGGTTTTGGGTTTCTGTTTGTTCTACATAGTTGTTGTCGAATGTATTTGCTTTGGCAAATTCTGACACCAATCCGAAGCGCTTGCTGCCGAGGGAAAAATCTCCATCCCCGAGACTTTCTTTCGGAACGCACGAGAGTTCGACAAGATAGTCGATTCCCATCATGAGCCATCCGAGCGAGGGATAGTGTGGAGGAACGGCGAACAAATCGGTGTCGGGTTTCGTAGGTACACGCGGGTCGTGTGCGCCTACGTAAAGAATAACTCGACCGCAAAGGAAATGCAGAAGAAGTGGCAGTGGAGATGCTTTTGAAACGAAAAAGCACCTCCACTACCGAAGCAAGGCGAGCCGTGACGAATATCTAGATCTTTGCGAAATCAGAGTTGAACTGGAACGCCCGCGCGCGGAACAAGAAATCGACGATGTTCCCCTCGTGCGGTTGCAACCAGTTGAGCTTGATCGTCGGGATCGGGCCGATGTTCAAGCGGTCGATGTGGGTGGCATCGGCCAACGAACGCTGAAACTTTTGGTCTTCGGTAATCGCCGAACAGACCAACGTTGGCCCGATCGAAGAAAGCATCTTCTCTTGCGGACACTCCACGACACTCACGAATGGAAACATGTATTCCTTCGACGCCACGGCACGTTCGGGAGAGTCGGCGTGGATCACGGTCGGCCGCAGATACGCACAGCGTTCTTTCTCGACCAAACGAGAGCCGTACTTGGCCGTCATGTCGGTCACGCCCGGTTCTTCCAGAGCTTTTTCGAGGTCTTCATTCACCGCAATCGCCATCGGCTTGACCGTGAAGGCCGCGATGTCGGATTTCGGGTCTTGCGGCGGCAACGGCTCGACCGGACCAATCCGCTCGGCAATCGCCTGGGCGATTTCCTTCGTGTGACGTGACGCCCACACTCCCGAGCAATTGATGCAGCCACGCCCACTATTTTTGAAGACGCTGTCGACCATGATGTCGACATATTTTTCCCACTCGTCGACCTTGTCGTCGCCAAGCAAAATTTTGCTGAACCCCGGTCCGTGTGCCTGCACCTTTGGATTGCCCTTGTATCGCTCGACCGTTGCGGTCCCGCCGAAGATCAAACTTCGCGGGCAATGCTGCAGAACAGCCGCGCCGATGTCGCCACCACCCGGATAGATCGCGATCGCTTCCTTCGGAATGCCGGCCTGAAGGAACGCCTGGGTCATGCGGTAGGGAGTCCACGGTTCCTGCGGTCCGGGTTTGAGAACGAGACCAATTTGCATTGGGATGATCGGCAGCCAGAGTGTGTGGACGCCGGGCGAGTTACTCGGCAGGACCATCCCCAACACGCCCGATTGAGCCTGGTAGCTGATCGGCACGCCGCGTTGCTCTACGCCATAACCTTTGCTCAGCACCTCCAGATCCAGACCGCGGGTCAAACAGTCAAGGATGTTGTCCATCTCGTTCAAGACGAACTCATTCTTTTCCATGTTGAAACGACACATGTGCTCGGGCAACCCGGTCGTCGCCGATTGCATACGCGCGAAGTCATCGGGCGATTGGGTCCCATCGCCGAGTGGAAGCGTTTCGCTTGTGTATAGCTTCGCCGCTTTCTTTACCATCGCAAGCAGTTCCTTAATGGGAACCTCTCGCAACACTTGGCGTGCCCGGTGGGCTTTTTTCAAATCCCGACCAACCATTCCCGGGTTGGCCTGCCCAACTTCCGCGAGGACCTCCCCGGTATCGAAATGCACCACCTTGTCGACTTCAAGACTTTCGTAGGGTTCGCCCCAACGGATGACTGGTATCTTGATCATGAGTCCATTTCCTTCATTGAGTAATTCGTGGTTAGTAAACCCCAACAGTTGTGGTTGTGGCAAATCCGCGGTATGGCCTCACGCCGCTGATTCCGTCCCAGGGATATTTGTCCGTTGGTTTTTCTCGTTCCCCTTCATCACGCTCGAGGAAGCCGGGGATGAACAATTCTTTGGTCAGTGTGGTCAGTCGAGCCCGTCCCGTCTCCCCGTAGCCGACAACTTTCTCGTCGTCGAAGTCGACGACTTCCACGCCCGCGCGGGGTTCGGGTGGGTAGTAAGCGATTTTGTAACCCTCTTCCTTCTTCGGCATTTCGGAGCAAGCCAGCCCCATCAAGGTATTCCCGTAAGTCGGGGCGATGTAAACTTCCGGCGAGAGCACTTCCTCAATGGTTTGACGAATCCACTGGGAGTTCATTTCGGTCCCCCCGCAGAAGACGCCGGTGATGCCCATTTCTGCAATGCTCTTGCCTTCATCTTGTAACCGTTGATCGAGAGCATCAAGCAACTTCGGCGTGCTGAACATACACTTGATTTCGTGATTGGCCGTCAGGATCGTCATCGCCTGGTCAATGACGTGATCTTGGTACGCCTTGAGATGTTCGGTCCAACCTTTCTTGATCAACTTGATGACCCAACGCGGGTCGAGGTCGAGGCAGAAGCAGATGCCGCCGCGATGTTGTGCGAGGTGTTCCACTGCCAACCGCAAACGCCGGGGTCCCGATGGCCCAAGCATCAACCAGTTCGAGCCTCGCGGGAAGAATTTTTCGGGGATGGTGTCGCTGAACATCTCGTAATCGATGCGGAAGTCTTCCCAGACGACGCGACTCTTGGGCACTCCCGTCGTGCCACCCGTTTCGAAGACGTAGAGGGGCTTGTCCGCGTAAGCTTTCGGGACCCACCGACGAACCGGACCCCCGCGGAGGTCTTCGTCGTTGAACAAGCCGAACTTGCGAAGATCCTGGAAACACTTGACGTCTTTCCGCGGATCGAAATTCAACGTCTTGGCCTTCTCGAGCCAAAACGGCGTCCCGGTCTCAGGGTTGAAGTGCCATTCGACGATCTCACGGACGTGAGCATCCAATCTGTCTTTCGCCTCTTGGGATGTCATGGGGCAAAGCCTCTCAAGAATATTCAAAAGTGGTAGCGTTGAAAATGACCGGCCTTCGGCCCGACCATCCGCCTTCACAGCAGCCGAAATCGGTGTTCTATGAAGGCAGATGCAAATTTGCCAGGATATTGATGGATAATAGAAGTCTCAGGCGGGTTGGTCATTGACGCATCGGGACCACATCTCCTTGACGCGGTCATCGTCCGACGCAATTCATAGTTATTATGGCGCAAGACCAGGTGAGAAATCCACTGCCGCTTTGTCTTTGTGGGGTTTTTTGTTTTTGTTTGATTTTGGGAGAACCCCATTTCGCTCGACGAAGGGACACCTGTCCTTGGTTTTTATTTTGGAGTGTGGGTTCGTTACCGCTTTGGTGTTTGTTGTATCCTCGCTCGCGTTTCTCGCTGGGAAGGACTAATCTCCCCTCCGAGCCGAACCTCTTCAGACCCCAACCACGCGGGGCACAAAAAAAGCCCACGAGAAAACCTATCTCGCGGGCTTGTCTTTGATTCTTGGTTCGAGGATTCGTTAGGCGCTCTTCTTGTCCGGCGTGGGAGCATCCACAGAAAACAGCGGCGTTTCGCCCCGAACGACACGGTCGGTCACGACATATTTGCCCGTGTGTTCCATTTCCGGAAGGTCGTACATGATGTCGGTCATGATTTCTTCGACGATGCTCCGTAGCCCGCGGGCGCCAGTGTCGCGTGCTTTGGCCTGCTTGGCAATTTCGTAGAGCCCGGACTGATCGAACTCGAGCGTGGCGCCTTCCATCGCGAAGAGTTTTTCGTATTGACGGACGAGGGCGTTCCTCGGCTCCGTCAAGATCCGAACGAGGGCCTCTTCGTCGAGTGGATCGAGCGGAGCCAGGACCGGCAATCGACCAATGAACTCCGGGATGAGGCCGAACGCTTGCAGGTCGTCGCTGCTCACTTGAGCCAACAACTCGCCGAGTTGTCGTTCTCGGTGGTCACCAAGGCTTCCAAAACCAAATGTGTTGCTCGTGGTCCGTCGAGCAATGATGTTTTCGAGCCCGACGAATGTTCCGCCGCAGATGAACAAAATGTTCGTCGTGTCGACCTGTATGTATTGTTGTTCGGGGTGCTTGCGGCCACCTTGGGGCGGAACGTTGCTGATCGTCCCTTCGAGCATTTTGAGCAGCGCCTGTTGCACACCCTCACCACTCACGTCTCGGGTGATACTGACGTTTTGGCTCGTCTTGGCGATCTTGTCGATTTCGTCGATGTAGACGATGCCGCGTTGTGCCGCTTCGATGTCGAAGTC
>CAYYUU010000530.1:0-5833 GCA_964474955.1 uncultured Alcaligenaceae bacterium
CAACTCACACCGGGATTGCAAAATGCCAAGCAATAAACGGGCCGGACAAAGCTGGCACACCAGACAAGTTCGGACAAAAATTATTGAAGACTTTTTTCTGCCGATCGTCTATACATTGTAAGTAGGACTGATGCAGTACTCTTTTTCGAACACCCCATGCGACTTTCCCGACGCCACAATTCGAGACTTCTCGCCGTTGCTTTGCGGCTGGTCGTCGTTGTGTGCCTCTTCCTTCCGGAAGTGACGTGGAGTCAGTGCGAATGCGGTACAACGAATTCGTGTTCAGGCTGTGTGGACGCGACACAGCAAGAAGAGAACAGTTCGAAAGAGAAAACTCCCAATTCAAGCCCGGACAAGGAGCCGAGTAAGAATCATGAGCCATCTGCGAAAGCCGAGAAAACCAACTCCGGTTGTTGCTGTTGTTGTTCTCCGGCTCCAGATAATTCTGGCGGTTGCTGCTGTACTCCGAATCCAACTCCCGAAGAGAAGTCGCCCAAAACGACCGAAAACGAAGAGACTCCCGACAAGCCTGATCGGAGTTCAGAGACTCCGGACGAAACCTCGTCAATGAGTCAGGTCACTGCTTCGGACTGTTGCTCCGTTTCTGTGAACTCAACAGGGGCCTCGGGGTGTGGTTCGAAATGTGCTTGTACGCACGTCGAAGTCAAAGTCGTTTCGTCGCCGCCCGTCGTACTGCCGGCGAAAGTTTCGTCCGACCATCTGACATGTATTGCGATCGATCTTTCCACAATCGTTGTGGATATATCCGGCCTCTTCCAATCTGATTTCCTCACCAGTTTTGACTCCTCACCACCACCCGTCCGCGGTGCGCGCTTGCTTCCTGTCTTGTGCAAGTGGCTAAAATAGTTATCTCTTCACTCACTACAATTTTGTGGTTTTGCGAGGTGGTTCGGCCTGCACTTTGATGGCCAGCACCTTTGCTTTTTATTGTCTCCATTGCCGCGTCGTTGACGTGAGTAATATGTCTTTCCGTAACTGTTCGCTCTCTTTTGTCCATTAACATCACGATCGAAACAAAGGTATTTCCAATGACCAAGTACATCGCTCTCACTGCATTGTTCGCCGCTGCTTTGTTCATCAGTTTCACTCCGGCTACTGTCGGTGGCGAAGGCAAGAAAGCCAAGATCAAGTGCATCGTCGCTGGTCGTCCGATCAACAAAGCTCAATTTGCCAAGCAAAATGGCGGCAAAGTTTACTTCTGTTGCGGTAACTGCAAGGCCAAGTACATGGCCAATAGCAAACCATTTATCGCCAAGGGCAACCACCAACTCGTTCTGACTGGCCAAGCCAAGCAGAAGAAGTGCCCCTACAGTGGTCGTGCTTTGAACCCCGAAACCAAGATTAGCATCATGGGCGCTGACGTTTGCTTCTGCTGCAATAACTGCAAAGGCAAAACGACAAAGGCCAAGGGCAAGAAGCAAGTCAACATGGTCTTCAACAACAAAGCCTTCAAAAAAGGTTTTGTTGTCAAGGGTGCGGAGTAAGGTTTGAGGAAGAGGTGGCGAGCATGATTGGTGCTCGTCGGTGACTCGTGAGTGAGGAGCCCTCACAGGTCAGTTGACCTGTTCGCCGAACTCGCCTGACCACACAGGCGGGTTCGGTTTGTTTTTGCGCGGACCGAAAAGACCCGCGGCCCACCAAACAAACGCTTTCACGCCGTCCAGTGAGCCGCCGGAGATGCAAGCCCGAGTGTTTGCGAGTGTCTTATCTTCAAGAAGCACGAAGTTGTTGTTCTGCGGTGCTCTCACGATATCGACGTTTTTCTTCTTCGGCTTCGTTGAGAATCATTTCCTTGTCTTCCACTTCGACTCCTTCGAGCACATCATTATCAATATAGAGTTCGTCGGCCTTGTAGTGATAATCCGGCCCAAGCACGTCGAGAACAGTCGGATGTGTTTTCGGATGATGGTGGGAAAAGAAATAACCCTCCACGACGACGGCTTGTTGGCGATACTCCTGACACTCCATGAGGGCTTCGTGGAGTTGTTTCAATCGATAATGTGGAATGCTCGCGTATAAGTGGTGCGGCAAATGATAATCTTGTCCCATCGGAAATACGGCAAAGCGGATCAAAGGATTGACCAAAAATACGCGTGTGTTCGTCAACCAACCACGTCCGCCGTTTCCGTGTTGGACGATTTGACGAAGGATCATGAAGAACGAAAACGACGTGAAAATCGGAACGACCCAAAGGAGCAAGTAATAGACCGGTGCCCAGGCATCCGCGAGAACGCTGAGCCACGCCAAACCCACAAACAATGTCGTGAGATAGGTGATTCGCATGAGCGTCATCGATCGCATCGAAATCACAGGACGGACTCGGCTCTGGTGATACCAGTGTTCTGGGATTTTTACGTAGAAAGCCATGATGGCCGCATACATCAATAACGGGGCGACAGCAAACGCAATTCTCCAACCTGCCCCCTCATAGTTATACGTCGCCCAACCCAATCCGGATAACAACAGAACCTGCCCCACCAAATACAAAATACCGACACGAATGGTAGCTTTGACAGGCTTCCAGTCTTTTCGCAAGTAGGGGTTCTTGTCCGTCGGGAATGCATTATATTTCGCCCGAATGCGCACGTAGCGAATCAAGTTGGGTATCCACAGTTGCTTCAGCAAGACTAATAGAAACGTCAACTTGCTCAACGGAAAATCGAGCCAATGTCCACTCGTTTCGAGTTGCGAGACGTCGGGATCGCGTTCCGGATCATTCACGAACTGGTGGTGGGCGATGTGTTGCAATCGATAATGTTGCGTGCAACTGTACAACGGAAACATACAAAGCCAGTCGGAAAAGAAATCGTTCCAAAACCGATTCTTGAACAAGATGTGGTGCGATGCCTCGTGAGCCAACCCCGTCAGTTGGTGCTGCCCAGCGCCCACCAGGATGATGGCCACGATGGTAACCGGAATGTTCCACCAAAACGACAATCCCTGACTCGCTTGATAATGATAGAACCAAATCGTTCCGCCAATCGCGAGTGTCAAAAACAGATAGGTTCTCAGGAAATAATAGATGTTCGTGTAGTTATCCGTGATTCGCAGTTCTTGTAGTTTCTGTTTCAGGTTGGGATCTTTGATCGATTGGTTTTTTTGGGGGGAGATTGTAACGCTTGCCATGTGACTCTGTTCCTAACTGCGTGCTGAAATACCTCGCGGAAATGCCTGAAGCGATGCTTCGCCCTTCGCTGTTGTCTCTCGCTCGCGCTTCGGGCTGGTGCCGGGCACGAAATCAAACCGAGCCGACTCATCACTATTCGCATCACGCCGAAGCGACTTGCCTCACAAAATTCAACCCGGGTAACTCACACAGACTCGAATCGATATATAAGTGGTGCCAGAGTTGCGTCGAAAGTACGCCAGCGAGTCCCATTTCGATCGAAAGGCGTTGGGCGGCGCGAATGTTTAACTTTTTGAAGTTCTCGCGCCAGTGGATGACCGAATCGACGTCAAAGTATCCCGCCTTGCGCAGGGAATCGCGACTGAACAGCTGGTCGACGAACTTGGGTGGGTTGTCAATGTGGAAGCTATCGAACGGAGCCCGAAACATCGCCTTTCGGCGGCGTGCGATTTGTTTGGGCAACCAACGTTCGGCCAACAGTCGCAGGATGTGCTTGTCTCGCTGGATCCCACGCAATTTCCACTTTGGATGCAGCTTCGCCAGGAATTCGTATACGTCTTCGTCGAGGAACGGATACCGCGTTTCGACTGAGGAGTTCATCGCTACCCGATCACCCTTGGCGTTGAGGAGTAACCCCGGTAAATGCACTCGGCCACCCACGTAGAGCGACCTGTGGAATGGGTGCCATTTTTTGAGCCGGTCGGTGTTGATCTGGAGATCTCCGATTGGCACGCCTTCGGCCATGACCTCACGCATGTACGGATTGAAAAATCGCAACTTCGCCGCGCTGACCAATCCGTAGATGTCCAACCAACCGTTGTGTCCGCCGACAATGTTCTGGGTTTCCTGCACAATTTTTTGATCGAATTGGGGCGAACCGGTGAGCTTCAAATAGATTCGACGGACCTTCTGGCTCAACTTGAGTCCAGGAATGAAATCCAGATAGCTCAAGAGCTTGTTGACTTTGAACCACGGATAACTTCCGAGCCACTCGTCGGCCCCTTCGCCCGTGAGTGCGACTTTTTTGTTGTCCTCGCGGACCTTTTCCGCAAGCAACAGTAAAGCCGCGCAAGCCGTGTCGATCACCGGGCTCTCGGCGGCCCGAATGAGCCGCGGATACGTGTTCAAGACTTCCTGAGCGCCACAGCGGACGACTGCCGGATATGAAGCGACGTGGCGAGCGACCATCGCGGCCTCGCTCGTTTCGTCGAGCAACGGATCGTCGATCTGGATCGTGAATGTGCGAATCGGTTCTCCGCGAATCTTGTTCGCCATGGCCACGACGATGCTCGAATCGACTCCGCCGCTCAAGTACGACACGACCGGGACGTCGGCCTGAAGTCTTTTTTCGACGGCGGCCAACAAACGATCTTCGAATTCCTGAACTAATTTCTTGCCATCGCCCGTTACTTCCTGGCCTTGTTCCGGGAAGTCGAGTTCCCAGTAAACGCGATCCTTCACGACCGGTGACGTTTGTCCCCTTCCTGATGACGGTCGGATGTCGAGATAGTGCCCCGGCGTAAGGAGTGAAATGCCTTCAAAGGCCGTGATCGGTCCAGGCATGGCGAAGAACGTGAAGACGTGGTTGATGCCTCTTGGGTCCGGTCGCGGTTCGACCATCCCGGAAGCAAGCAGAGCCTTGATCTCCGACGCAAAAAGCAACCAGTCGCCTCGGCGTGTCCAGTATAATGGACAGATCCCGAACCGGTCCCGAGCCAGAATCAATCGTTGTTGGCGACGATCCCAAAGGGCAAAGGCAAATTGCCCTTTCATGTGGTCGAAGCACTTCTCGCCGTACTCCTCCCAAAGGTGCGGGATGATTTCGGTGTCGCATCCGGTGTGGAGTTTGTGCCCCTTGGCCTTGAGTTTGGCTCGTTTCTCTCGGAAATCAAATAACTCGCCGTTGTAGACCACTGTGACGTCGCCGGTTTCATTCGAGATGGGTTGTTGGCCGTCTTCCAAACCGACGATGCTCAAGCGGCGGGAAGCCATCGACACGCAGTCTTGCAGAAAATAGCCGTCTTCGTCCGGCCCCCGATGGTAAATGGCGTCGGCCATCGACTCGAGGACAGATCGGGGCAGTTTTCGGTTGCCCACCAGATCGATCGCACCGGCGATTCCACACATTTGCCTTCTCCGCAGCTTTCTTGAATTCAACAAACCACCAACATTATCAATCTTAACCAGTCTTCCAAGTCAGAGGTATGCGAACCGAATAAATTCTGGACGCGAAACCACGATCCCAGGCGTAGGGAACGCACGTCCGGAAGAACACAATCGGTCCGGACAGTAGACATAATCCCCGGAAGGAGAGGGCTAATTGAGACGCGATGCCAACAAGGAATGGAACAGAGTCCAGTAGGTGCCGGAGTCTTCCACCAACCCGAAGCGCGAGCGAGGAACTCTTCCACCAACCCGAAGCGCGAGCGAGGATCTTGAGCGGAGTTGGCTTTTGCTGCTTGCAGCGGAAAGCCAACGAAGCGAATAAAAGACACTATGCGAAGCGGGAAAATCGCTTCAGGCCTTGTTTCTGGTCGGGTTGATCAAAACGGCCTGAAGGTTTGTTTCCCGCTCACGCTCCAGATCCTCGCTCGCGCTTCGGGTTGGTGTTAGATTCCTCACAACGCTCCAGATCCTCGCTCGCGCTTCGGGTTGGTGGAAGAGTTCCTCGCTCGCGCTTCGGGT
>CAYYUU010000531.1:0-5825 GCA_964474955.1 uncultured Alcaligenaceae bacterium
GTCAACGAAGGCGCGATATTTTTGCACGGCGTCGATCTCGATGGTGCCAGGGACGGTCACCCGGTGAATCGACAAAGTGTTCAGGCGATAACAAAGGCCGTGGATGTCCCTTGCCAATTGGGCGGGGGAATCCGCAACGAAGATAACATCCGGGAGGTACTCGGTTGGGGTGTGGAGCGTGTCATCATTGGCACGCGAGCCCTACAAAACCCCGACTGGTTAGTACAAATGTGCCGCGAGTTTCCCGACCAGATCGTCCTGGGCATTGACGCCAAGGGCGGCATGGTGGCCACCGCGGGGTGGCTGGATGTTTCCGAGATGTCCGCATTCGACCTGGCCCGACGATGTGCCGATTATCCCCTCGCTGCCCTCGTTTATACCGACATTTCTCGCGACGGAATGATGCAGGGTCCAAACTTTGACGCTACAGCCGAGATGACCAAAACCGTTCCGTTCCCCGTGATTGCTTCGGGCGGCGTGACGACGTTGGACGACGTCCGACGGTTGCTCCAACTTGGTGTCCCAGGTTGCATCGTCGGTCGTGCTCTCTATGAGGGAAAATTGAACCTCGCCGAAGTGTTGGAAGTTGCTGGTGCGGACTCGTAAGCAGGACGCTTCTTTGATGGCTCTCCGGAATGGGTCCGGGAGCTGGAGACTCGAACTTGGAGTGGTTGAGTAAGACATTGTGGGCCTTCGCCTCGCTTGCCCCACCCTACAAAATGTCCCGGCTCACAACCACTCTTCGGAAACAACATCTGGCTAACCTTTTCATCAATTTGTCGAAGGCCACTAACTCAAGGGGAGGCATCTTCAATGGTGAATGATGATCCGACGTCGCAGCAGTTCCTCGGGTGGAAGAACGAGGGATCGCGAGACAAGAATCCCCAGGACTTCGAATTCCGGCTGCGGCCACATCTCTTCCGTTCCCAACCCGACCGATCTGAAATGTGATGTCGACTCGCCCAGTTGATCATTCGTCGTTGAACGTGCGCTCCCCAGAGAGTCTGGCCTTGGGCCTTTCATTGGGAGAACGCGACCATGACTGTCTACCATCTGGAGGACATTCGCAACCTGGCTGTCGTCGGACACGGCGGTGCCGGGAAAACATCTCTAACGGATGCTTTGTTGTTCAAATCGGGAACCGTCGAACGTCATGGGCTCGTTGACGACGGAACAAGTTTTTCGGACTTCGACGACCAGGAAAAAGAACGACATTTCTCGATCGATACGTCGTTCGTTCACTTTGCCTACAACGGCGAGCAAGTCCACATCCTCGACACCCCAGGATATCCCGACTTCGTGGGTGCTGCTCTCGAAGCGCTGAACGTCGTCGAAAATGCCCTGATTGTCATCTCGGCGTCCGACGGCATCCAGCCGAACACTCGCAAGATGTTCGAACAGGCCGGAGAGATGAATCTCGGGCGGATGCTCGTCATCAACAAGCTCGACCACGATAACTCCAGCTTCGTTCAGCTCTATAACCACATCCGCGAAACGTTCGGCGAGAATTGCGTTTTGTTCAACGTTCCTGTCGGCGAAGGATCGAACTTCTCCAGCGTCGTGAACGTCTTGAATCCGCCCGACGATTTGCCAGAGGGCTGCTTGCTCGACCCCAACGAGTTGCGGAGCGAGTTGGTCGACGACATTGTCGAGAGCAACGAAGAGTTGATGGAAAAATACCTCGAAGAGGGCGACGTCTCCGACGAAGAACTCATCGCCGCTATGCCCAACGCGCTGGCTTCTCGGACGATCGTGCCGATCTTCTGCGTGTCGGCCATGAAGGAAATCGGGATCGACGAGTTACTCGAAGGGGTGTCGGAGTTTGCCCTTTCGCCGCTCCATGCTCCCGACCGCAAAGCCATCCTCCACAAAGACGATGGCGACGAAGAAATGCTCCTGCACCCAAACGAAAACGGCGAGTGCCTGGGGCAGGTCTTCAAGATCCACCACGACAAATTCGTCGGCACGCTGACGTACTTCCGACTCTTCAGTGGTCGCTTGAAGGCCGACCAACCCATCATCAACCACCGAACGGGCAAGACCCACAAGACCAACGGTTTGTGGATGATGCAGGGTAAAGAACACGAGAACGTCGACGAAGCCATCGCGGGCGACATCGTGGCCGTCACGAAGATCGACGACTTACACATCGGCGACACGATTGGCAACAACGGGACCAAGGTTGATTTTCCGATCCTCAAGGTGCCTCAACCGATGTTCGGCTTGGCGATCGAACCGAAGGCCCGTGGAGACGAACAAAAGATCTCCAGCAGCCTCCAAAAAATGGCCGACGAAGACCCGACGTTCCTGGTGTCGCGCGACGAACAGACGCACGAGTTGTTGATCTCGGGCATGAGCCAGCTACACCTGGAAGTCATCCGCGACCGCCTCAAACGTCGATATAACCTAGAGGTCATCACGCACGAGCCAAAGATACCGTACCACGAAACCATCACGTCCGACGCCGAGGCGAGCTACAAGCACAAGAAGCAGACGGGCGGACGCGGGCAGTTTGCCGAGGTCCACATCCGGCTCTATCCACTCTCGGGCGAGATCGCGACGGCCGAACAGTTTTTCGAAGAGTTCGCGAACAAGGCCCGATTCGAGAAAATCCGCCTCGACCACTGCCACTACGACCCCGACCATAACTTCGGGTTCATCGACACGGTCGTTGGTGGTGTGATTTCCTCGGGCTTCCTCCCGGCCATCCGAAAGGGTTGCGAAGAGTTACTCAACCGTGGCCCGCTGGCCGGTTGCCTCATGCAAGACATGGCGGTCGAGGTTCACTTCGGCAAGGAACACTCGGTCGATAGCTCGGAGGCGGCCTTCAAGATCGCCGGACGCAAAGCATTCCGCGAGGCCGTGTTGAAGGCCAACCCCGTGTTGATGGAACCCTATGTGGACATGGAAGTGACGGTCCCCGCCGAGTACACCGGCGCGGTCCTTGGCGACCTGAATAACAAGCGAGCGAGGATCGATAATCAGGACACGTTACCTGGCGACATGTCACTGATTCACTGCAAGATCCCACTCGCCGAGGTGACTCGATATGAGGCTCAACTCAAGAGTATGACGCACGGGCTCGCGTCGTATACGATGCAGTGGAGCCACTATGATCTTGTGCCCATGAACGTCCAACAGAAGATCGTTCAGGAAGCTGGCATCACCGAGGAAGAGGACGAGTAGGGCCGTCATGGACGGTTCAGAATCGTTGGCTGAAAGCCACCGTCAACGTAGCCTGGGGCAACGCCCCAGGAAAGCGAAGACCCCCGAAGGGACCATTCCTTCGGGGCTTTCATGACCCCAACATCACGGATCGACTCTGCAACGATGTTGCCCCAGCATCAAATCCACTACCCAACACCCGCGAACGTGCGGCGTGTCTGCGTAACAATGCGAGACGATGTCTTCGTGCTCGCAACCAGCCTCCTGCAGAGCATCACCAAGGATTGGAAGTTGGCCGAACGCTTTCTCGTCGTAAATGCGTTGGGCGATCTGTACGACTGTTGCGTTGTTCCACGAGAGCCACAAAGGGTCCATGTCGATTGGCTGAAGCGGATTACCGAAGAATTCACGGAGTAAATCAACAGGCACCACGGAAGTGTCGCCGGCTTGAGAATCGGCGAGGAGTCGCCGAGACGCACACCAAGCTGAATCCCACCCATCGTTAATTAACCCCCTGACACCTGCGAGTCGAAGGCCTGCTCTGACTTGTTCGGACGTCGCGAAACCTTCGACGTGCTGCTCGAGCAAGGAAGCTACCCGCGTCGCGAAACCTTCGACGTGCTGCTCGAGCAAGGAAGCTACCCGCTGAGCCTGCGGATAAGCCTCCGATGCTCGCTCCCAGCATGCAGCGGAGTAGAGCCAGAGCTTCCTGTCGTTGTAGATGCCCCGCAGGTAATTCAACATTCGAAATGGATTCGTCTCCACGCGCCACTCGTCTGCCGACATTTGCTTGGTCCCAATTTGCTCCACGCTGATCACAACGGTGGTGACCCTGATTTGATCACCTACCTCAAGTGGGCGGCTTTGTTCGCGGGATAAGGCTTCTTCATTGAGATAGGTGCGAGCGCGAGACCAAAGATCTTCGACGGTACAGAGTCCCCCTTCATTACGCAAACAACAATGGCTGCGGCTCGTCGCGCCACCTGGCAAGGAGACATCATTGTCAAAATTCTTGCGACCGACCCAGATCGTCGCTCCGTCTGGAATCTCAAACACACGCTCTTCGTCAGGCCAACCTAAAAGCTCGACAGGTTCTGTTCCAAGAATGCGACAGCGAACGGTTCCCGAAGGCATGGTGATTCTCTCCAATTACTGTGCTGACCGCTGATTCGTCAGCCTCCACCTTTGTGTTTGTACATTCGATCAAGGGCGTCCAACGTGCCAACAAACACCTGCCAAGTCGATGAAGTGAACTTCGCGACCCCACGGATAATCGGTAGGTGGTTTGATCCGAAATCCGGGAAAACGTTCGGGAAATTGCTTCGGTTCGATCTCGGCCCACCAAGCATCGAGATCGGCCACTTCGATCTTCAGCATATAGTTCCCGGCAAAAGCGGGCTCGTTGATATCCTGGAGGATAAACTTTGCTGGCCCGCATTGAAAGCCGACATAGCCATCGTTCTCCCAAAGTTCCTGGAATCCAAGCTCCAAGAACAACTCACGACTTTTTGTGAAATCACTTCCGCCGGGGACAAAGGGGACCAAGCCAATTGGTTCGATCATCATCTCTCCTGATATATCCCAAACTACCTGATTAGTACGACCCACACCCGACTCATGTTTTTTTTCCGAAATGCCGATAATGATTAAAGATCATTTCTCGGAGGGTAAACAATGAAAGCCATTCACTTCGCCATGGGTCTCGTCCTGTTAGCCGTCTGCGGTTTTGCGTCCACGGCGAACGGACAGGGGCCGGCTTATGGCTCATATCCCCCGAATCCCTATTATTCCCCAACGACACAATATTACCTCCCGCAAAGAAACGTCGTCCCGACTGTTCCTCCTGCTCCTTCCGCGGGATTGACCTATCCTCGCCCGTACACCAACATGCCGTATCTTCCGCCACGGCAAGAAGGACAAAAGAAGAAGAACGAAGAGAAAAAGTCCAACGGCGAGGGCGAAGGGAAGAAGGAAGAACGAAAAGAAAACGGCGAAGGCGAAAAAGAGAAGGAGAAAGAAAAAGAAGAGAAAGAAGAGCCGGAGGAACCCGAAGAAGGATTCCCCCTCGAAGCACGATTCGAAGAGGGGTTCACGCTCCAGACGAAAGACGAGGAATATCAACTTCGCATCCGGTTGATGGAGCAAACGGATTTTCGTTGGTTTGTTCCCAACGACCAGGAACCCGCACGCACGGGCTTATACATTCCGCGATTCCGTGCGTATTTCGAAGGGCGCTTAACGCGACCGTTTGAGTATGAACTCTCGATCCAGAGAAGCGTCGAGGGGCAGTTCGATGTGTTGGACGCTAATCTCAATTTCCGATTCAGCGAACCATTTCAAATTAAGTTTGGCCGGTTCATCGTTCCATATAGTTATGCGTGGTACGATCACCTCGAACAATATTTCATTGCTCCCGAACGTGGGTTATACCCATTAAATTTTGGTTTGTCGCGGCAGGCTGGTGTGATGGCTCACGGAAAAGTTGGGGGAGGGCAACTGCAATATGCTGTGGGTATGTTTAGCGGGGGAATTCTTGGCGTCGCCGACACGAATACAACGCGAGATGGAGTGGGTTATGTCAACTTCCGTCCGTTTCTCCATTCGCACCAATATCCGGCACTGCGGTTTTTGAATGTTGGTTTTTCCGGGGCTGTGGGGCG
>CAYYUU010000532.1:0-5824 GCA_964474955.1 uncultured Alcaligenaceae bacterium
CGACGAGCTGAACTCTATCACCGAGTTTCTGTGTGAGCTTCTTCCACCCCTCCCAGTCGTCTTCGGCGAGGCCGTCTTCGATCGAAATAATAGGCCACTTGTCGCAGAGACCGACCCACAGGTCGATCATCTCGTCGGTCGTGGCGATCTTCTCCGGATTGCTTGAGAAGTGGCAATAACCTTCCTTGCCGAGTTTCTTGGCTTCTTCGAAAAGCTCGGTCGTGGCCGGGTCGAGCGCGAATGCGATGTCGTCGCCCATCTTGTAACCGGCATTTTTGATGGCCTTCTCGAGAACTTGAAAGGCGTGCTCGGGGCTCTTGAGGTCGGGAGCGAAACCGCCCTCGTCGCCGACTGCCGTGCTCAAGCCTTCGTCTTTGAGGACCTTCTTGAGATGGTGGAAAACTTCGGCACCCATTCGCAGTCCCTCGCGAAACGTCGGGGCTCCGACGGGCATGATCATGAACTCTTGGAAGTCAACTTTGTTATCGGCGTGCTTTCCGCCATTGAGGACGTTCATCAACGGAACGGGCAGGTACTTCGCGTTCGTTCCGCCGATGTACTTGTAGAGCGGGAGTTCGCTCCAGTCGGCAGCGGCCTTCGCGACGGCCAACGACACACCAAGAATGGCGTTCGCGCCGAGCTTCCCCTTGTTCGGAGTGCCGTCGAGTTCGATCAACTTCTTGTCGATCTTCGTTTGGTCGGTCGCGTCCATACCCGCCAGTTCTTCGGCGATCGTCTCGTTGATGTGTTCGACGGCCTTGAGCACGCCCTTGCCGAGATATCGTGCTTTGTCGCCGTCGCGGAGTTCCACGGCCTCATACGCACCGGTGCTCGCACCGCTCGGGACGCACGCACGTCCGTAGACTCCGTCTTCCAAGATAACCTCGACCTCGACGGTGGGGTTCCCGCGACTGTCGAGAATTTCTCTCGCCAAAATGCTGTAAATTTCCATTCGTTTTCTCGCAATTCTTTCCGGAATAAGTATTGAATCGGTCTGATGCCTTTTTAGGTTTTCGCGGGACGCACGGAAAGAGAGAGGTGGTATCGGCCCCGTCTACCGTTGGTCTACGAAGACCGTATCCTCTCGGAAATTGCGTTGAAAGTTCGCCTCCTCCGCATACCATACTCAAAGGTGCGTTGTGTACAGAAGACGTTCTTGTGTGATACAGAATGTCCGGTTCTAGCCAAACAAAACGGTGTGGAGGCAGGGTGAGCAAGCTCAAGTTTTCCTGGCTACTGTGTTTGGCGTTCGTAATGGTGGGATGCGGCAGCGGTGGCGAGCAACCTTTGGGTTCGAAGGCCAATCCCCTCCGCGTGATGTTGTTGCCGGTCGACGGCGCAGCACGAAAGACGCAAAGCGATTTCATGCCCATGTTCGAGGCGATGACCAAGGAACATGATCTGCATTTCAACATCCGCGTCGGGCGAACTTACAACGCCGTGATCGAAGCGATGGCGAACGACCAGGTAGACCTGGCGTGCTTCGGTGCTGTGTCTTACCAGAAGGCGAGAGAACGTGGCGCCGTCGAGTTGTTGGCGGTCGGGTACAAGGGCGAAAGGTCATATTACTTTTCCGGCATCTTTTGTCGCAAAGCCGCGGGACTCAAAACTCTCAAAGATCTCAAAGGAAAGATGGTCGCCTTCGGTGATCCGAACTCGACTTCGTCGTTCAACGTGCCCGTCGCCATGCTCCTCGAAGCCGGGGTTCATCCGATCAAGCATCTCAAGAAGATCATCGTCACCAACAGCCACGGTGACTCGCTCCAACAACTCAGCCAGGGGCTCGTGGACGCTAGCTGCGCGTCTTTTGCGGAATACACACGATTCGTGAAAGAGGGAGTTCTCGACGACAAGAAAATTGTCCCCCTCAAGAAAAGTGGTCCCATCCCCAACCCGCCGTTCGCCGTCCGCACGAAGTTGCCACAGGAACTCAAAGAGAAGCTCAAAGAGGCCTTCCGCAATGCCCACAAACTCCCGGGCTTGAAGGCCGGAGTCTTGCGAGGCTACGCCGGAAGACCGGTCGACGCCTACGACGTCGAGTACGGTCAGAAGAGATTCGACGAGATGACGAAGAAACTTGCCCTCGTCACCGACGAACTCAAGTCCGCCATGCTCCGAAAGAGCGGCGAGAAAACGGGGAAGTGAGCGACCCTCCAGCTTGGACAAAAATCCCTCCCGGAAACCGCCCCCATGCTCCGGTTCACCCACGTCACACAACGATACCCCGATGGCACGGTGGCCTTACGTGATGTTTCGCTCGAGGTGCCCTCAGGGCAATTCTGTGTTCTGTTAGGTTCGAGCGGTGCAGGTAAATCGACGTTGTTGCGATTGGTCAACGGGCTGTTGCTTGCGACAGAAGGTGAGGTGTCCTTGGGGTCGCAGAAGATCGAAAGAAGGACCCTACGCCGACTCCAACCAACCATTGCGATGGTCCACCAACAGTTCAACCTCGTCCCGCGTCTCAACGTCTTGGACAACGTACTGTGTGGAACACTTCCCAGGTTATCTTGGTGGCGAGCCCTCCTCCGATGGTTCTCAAGGACCGAGAAACGACGAGCCTGTAGACTGATCGCCGAAGTGGGTCTGGAAGAGGAGCACCTTTATCGTCGTGCCATGGACCTCTCGGGTGGACAACAACAAAGGGTTGCGATTGCCAGGGCCTTCATCCTGAATCCCACGGTGGTGTTGGCCGACGAACCCGTCGCGAGCCTCGACCCCAAAATGAGCCGCACGATCCTTCACTTGCTCAAACACGCATCTCGACAACGTAACGCAACCGTCCTGTGTAGTCTCCATCAGGTCGACCTCGCAATGGAGTTCGCGGATAGAATCGTCGGGATCGACTCAGGGACAATCGTATTCGATGGCCCACCGGAGGAGTTCGACAAGGAAGCATTCCGAGAGTTGTATCGTGAGGACGAAGGGAGCGAACGCTTTCCCGGTTCCGATTCGAGAGAGGCTGATACGAGTACACCTCCCAGCCTCATCGCACGGGGGACGACATGACCCCATCAGGACAGCCCTCGAACGATCCTCAGAACTGGAACTTGCGACCTCCGTTTACGTGGAAGCTCGTGCTCGGGTTAATGGTGTTTGCGGCGGTGTTGGCCTACACCGGAAAGCGGACGGGACTCGACAAAGCCGTCACGACGACACAGCAGGTACTCGCCGAGATGGTCGGACTCAGGAAAGAGACGCCAGCGGGAAAGGGTGTCCGCAGGTTCACCGAGTTGGCCTTCCCCCTGGTCTTTTCCGAAAGCACGCCGGTATCTGACCTGTCCTCGGAGGAGAAAGAGAACCCTCCCTGGTTCGCCTACGTCGTCACGAAGCAAGAACGAGTTCCAGAGTCGACGGGGACAGGCGAGCTTCGCTTCGTGGAACGCACTCAAGAGTATCAAGTACGTCCGTTTGGATATCTGATCCTGCTGTGTTGGGAGATGCTCGAGACGCTCGAGATGGCGTTGTGGGGGACGATCTTGTCCGTCTTGCTTGCCATCCCATTGGCCTACTTCGGAGCGAAGGGATACTCACCCCACTGGAGTATGTACTTCGTCTCTCGCGGTCTTTGTAGCCTGACTCGGTCTGTGCCCGAATTGATCAGTGCGTTGTTCTTGATTCTGGTGTTTGGGTTCGGTCCGGTGCCGGGCATCCTGGCAATGGGACTTCACACGGCAGGGTTCCTTGGGAAGTTCTTTGCGGACGAAATCGAGAACTCACCAAAGGGACCTCAAGAAGCACTCTCGTGTTTGGGAACGGCCCGATGGAAGGTCTTGCGATTTGCCGTCCTCCCGCAAGTCCTGCCCCAGTACCTGGCCTACATCCAGTATATCCTGGAGCGGAACGTGCGAGCCGCCACGGTCCTTGGAATCGTCGGTGCCGGGGGAATCGGAGACGAACTTCTCGACAAGTGGCAGCTCGCGCAGTATGGCCATGTGACCACGATCTTGTTGGTGATCTTCATCACGGTCTTTCTGCTGGAACACCTGACGCAGTACATACGACGGAAATTGATTTAAGGGCGTTGAATGACCCCACCTCACGACGAAGACCTGCTCTGTGACCGAGGCAAATGGGTGGCCGCGCTGATGACAAACCCGAAGGACAAGATCATCGAACTTGGGGACAGACTCGGTGCGAGGTACAACGCAGAACACAAGAAGGTTCCGAAGGCCGGCCTCGCGATGCTTCGTCTCCGGGAGTCCGTTTTGGGGGAGGCTTTCAACGTCGGCGAATTGCCCCTCTCTTCGGCCAAGGTCTCGCTGACTTCGCAAGAGGGACACACGACCGAGGGTGGTGCGCTGGTGATGGCCGACGATGCGAGCCTTGCGACGGCTCTGGCTGTTTGTGATGGCGTGTTGGCTGCTCGCTGGGAAGGTGCCGAAGAGGTCGCCGAACTAGTCCGAGCCGGTCTCCAGACACTCGCCGATGAGGACACCCAGCGGAAGCAGATGTTAGCCAGCAGCAAGGTCAACTTTGCCCTCCTGAATCAGGAAGAGGAGGAGGACGAATGATATCCCTCGATGCGATCTGGACGGCGCCCATTCAGCAACGAATCTTTCGTAAGCTGCTTCATGCGATGAGCTATCCCGCTCGCGTCGTCGACCTCGCTCCCGAGTTGGATGGGTCACCGGCGATGTTGGGCGTCCTCGCGTGCTTGCTCGACACCACGACGACCTTCTGTGACCTCGATGGGTTGCTCCCATCGGGGACACTTGAATTGTTGGAAACGAAGGTTGCTCATGCGAACGAGGCCGGGTTCGTGTTGGCCGATGCGACGGTCGAGCCACGCGGTGACTTTGTCCCCAACCTGGGAGACATCTATCACCCCGATAAAGGGGCAACGCTCATCTTGGTGTGTGAAAGTAGTAGGCACACTCCGTGTGCCGTGACCGAAGAAGCGGACGGCACACCGAGTGTGCCTGCTACTGTCGTGCAGTGTACCGGACCAGGCATCAAGGAAACCGAGACCTTGACCATGACGGGGGTTCACCGAGCTTGGTTCGCAGCAAGAGAGAAGTGGGTGAAACGGTTTCCGATGGGCGTTGATCTCGTGTTGTGTGAGAAGAGCCAGATCGTTGGACTTCCTCGGACGACCGTCATCGCAGAGTAAGGGAGAGGACTTCGGATGGGTTACGTCGCAATCAAAGGTGGTGAGCAGGCCATTGCCCAGGCCGCTCAGTTGATGACCCGGCTCCGGACACAAGGTGCCGAAGCTGGCGAACTTCCCATCTCGCTGGAGGCCATCCAACACCAGCTTCATTACTTGTTGAGTGTCATCCTTAGCGAAGGTGGCTTGTACGACCCAGAGTTGGCAGCACTCGCGATCAAGCAATCTCTGGGCGATCCCCTCGAAGCTGCCTTTTATCTGCGGGCGTACCGATGCACTCGGTCGCGCATTCTGGAGACTCCACCACAGAACACGAGCAAGATGCGTTTAATTCGCCGGATCAGCGCGGCCTTCAAGCAGATACCTGGCGGTCAGATGCTCGGTCCAACTCCGGACTACACCCAACGGCTGTTCAACCTTGAATTGATCGACGAGACCCCGGAAGCATTTCGCGAAGCATTCCGATCGTCTCTACCCGAGAGTGACATTTCAGCTATCCCAACAAGTGTCCCCAAGGTCATCGACTTCCTGCGAGAGCAAGGACTCGTCGCACCTGTTCTTCTTCGCAACGAGGAACCATTTGACATCACCCGTCAACCGATTGTCTTTCCTTTGCCTCGGTCGGGGATGCTTTCGATCATGAGCCGAGCGAACACCGGTTCGATCTTGGCGATGGCGTACTCGAACATGCGAGGGTACGGAACGGTGCATCCGACC
>CAYYUU010000533.1:0-5822 GCA_964474955.1 uncultured Alcaligenaceae bacterium
CGTTTCATACCTCTCCTCATCTTCGGTAGTTGTAGCCCAGCCGAAAAAAACCAAACCGACTTCCAAGCCCAACATCCTCTTCATCGTCGTCGACGACTTACGACCCGAACTCGGATGTTACGGGACTCGTGCCAAAACACCCAACATCGACAGCCTCGTAGCTTCTGGTTTGATATTCGATCGCGCCTACTGCAACCAAGCCGTCTGTGGTGCGAGCCGTGTCTCCATGATGACGAGTATGTATCCCGAAAAAACCAAAGAATGTACATATCATGTGACCGGTTGGAGAAAACGGTGGGCCAACATCATCACTCTCAATCAACATTTAAAGAATAACGGATATATCACAGTCGGTCTCGGAAAGGTATATCATGGGACAAAAGGTCCGGGAGTTGATCCCGAGAACTGGACGAGATGGATTCCGGTAGGGGCTCCGCAGTATGCCACCAAAGCGAGTAAGGCAGCGCAGAAAAAGAGCCCTCGTGGCCGCGGCCCATCGACCGAATCCGCCGACGTCACCGATGACACATATATAGACGGCCAGCGTGCCAAGGTCGGCGCGGCCCAAATCCAGAAACTCGCCAAGGCTGGCAAACCGTTCTTTCTCGCGGTCGGATTCACCAAGCCACATCTTCCGTTTGTCGCCCCTCAGAAATATTGGAACCTATATAAACACGGTAGGTTTGCCATGCCCAAGAACCTTGGTGTTCCACCCGGTTATCCCGGATACGCACGCAATGCGAACGCGGGCGAACTACGCGCGTATAGCGACATCCCACGCAAAGGAACGCCCGCCGACTTTCCGGATGAACTCAACAAGCGGCTCATCCATGGCTATCACGCATGTGTGAGTTATACCGATCGCAACATTGGCGTCTTACTCGACGCACTCCAGAAATCCGGAGTCGGCGATAACACCATCATCATCATTGTGGCCGACCATGGTTGGAAACTCGGAGATCATACCAGTTGGTGTAAGCATACCAATTTCGAATGCGACACACGCGTTCCACTCATCATACGACATCCCAAAATGCCCGCCGTCGAAGGACGAACCAAGGCTCTCGTTGAGCTAGTTGATCTCTATCCCAGCATATGCGATTTTTGTGGCCTGAAGTCCCCGAAACACGTACAAGGGAAAAGCTTCATCGGAGTTCTCAAGAATCCAAAGGCAACTCACCGCGAGTTTGCATACTCTTCGTATCCTCATGGCCGCGGCAAAAAGTTGAAGGGTGTCACGGGCCATTCGATTCGCACAGCCAAATATCGCTACACCGAATGGTGGGCAAGGGGCACCGATAAACTCGTCACTTCGATCCTCACCAACATCGAAGCCGATCCGGGCGAGACTACGGCGGTCAAGGGAATGGACGAACTCAAACGAATGCTCTCAGTCCAACTCCGACAACGTATTCTCGCAGTCCGTAAATAACATGTCCAACAACTTATGCACTTTGAACAACTGAGCACCAAATGAGCTTCGATCTGTATTTCACACCAAAAGAATCTCTGCCTACTTCGGACCAATTGGAAGCGTATCTTGAGGTGCGGGCCAATTACGGCGTCGAGGATGGTAGGGCCTGGTACGAAAACGAAGACACTGGAGTCTACTTCTCACTCCAATTATCCACGGGAGAAGCGGATGAGGAAGAAGACGAAGAGGACGAGGGTGAACGTGGTCCGTCCGTGGTCTTCAACATGAATTACTTTCGCCCGAGTTTCTTTGCACTGGAGGCAGCATTAGAACTTGAGGCTTTTGTGAATCACTTCGGGCTTCAGGTGGACGATCCGCAAGTCGAAGGGATGGGGAACGGGCCATTCACCCGAGAAGGTTTTCTTCGCGGGTGGAACGCTGGCAATCACTTTGCTTGTTCGGCGCTCCTCTCGATGCAGTCAATCGAAGACGTAAGCGTTTATCCCGCCGATGGCCTACGTCGTATTTGGGAATGGAATTATCATCGAAATGATCGGAAAGCTGAGGCCGGTGAGTGTGTCTTCATCCCCAAGATTATGTTTTTACCGGGACAACAACGCGCGCGAACTGCAATCGTATGGCCCGGCGGATGTCCCATCTATATGCCGAAGGTAGATTGCCTGCTAATTTACCGTGGGACAGAAGAAGTCGATAACCTTCAAGGAGAAAGAGAATTGGTGCTCGCCACCTGGGACCAGGCCGAGGAATTGTTGAGCCAATTCACCGAAGTGAAAGATAGCTCGGTTCCTTATCTCGACATGGACTATGACTTTCCCGAAGATGATATCCTTGAGTTTATCGCGTCGCTCGATGTTCTGGAGAAACAGCACCTCATTCTGGATAATGACAGAGTTCTCGACGAAGAACTCATCAACGAGGTTCGGAGGCAAGCTGAGTAAAACCAAAGGAAGGTCAAACTCCCGAAACAACCTCACCCAAAACCCAATGAATAGAGCGCAACAATGGAAGAACCTTCCTGGCCCATCGAAGTCACGGACGAAGAACTCTACGAGTGGCTCAAGAAACTACAAGGACCGGGAGGGAACGACCCCGGTGATTTGGCAACGTTATATATTATTGCCATTGGAGCCCCGGCGATACCTCATCTCACACCGTTGTTGACTTCCTCAACGCCCAAGTTACGTTCTCGCATCCTCAATATATTCGGAGCGATGGGACAGGAAGGAAAAGCCGCAACTCCTTCCGTCCAACAATTCCTATCGAGTTCCGCCCCAAGGCTCGTGGCAGAAGCATCAGGCGTTCTCCTTCGCATCTCTCCACCGCAACCAAAAGCCTTGGAAAATCTGCTCGATGCACTCGACAGTGACGAGCTTGATCTTCAGCGCGAGGCCGCTTTCTCTCTCCTTTGGTGCATTCAATTAGCATACGATGATCCAGACGACCCAACTCGGCAATGCGACGAAACAATGCAATGGTTATGGAGCCTGGGAGAATATCTCGCCGAGCGATGTATGAAACTATTGCACGTTGATGATGATGGCGAAGGAATAGGAAGAAGATTTTATCAGTTCTTGGGTCCGAAGGCGCAAAACGTTGTGGACACCTTGATCGCAGAGTATCATCACAATCGCAATCCCGATGTTTTGGATGCCATCATCGCAACCGAAGCCGATGTGACTTCGTTTTTGGCGGAACTACGGAACAGCAGTGACCCTCGTGATCAGCACAACGTCGCGTTGGTGTTGGGAGAATCGTAAACCCAGACGAATAAGAACATCATGAAAACTACCCATGTGTTGTTGGCATGTGTTGCCCTCTTGTTCATGACGACGAGTAGCCCTGCTCAAATAACGGACGTCCAGAAATTGGTGGATGCCGTCAATAACGGGTCGCCGGGGGATACCGTGAATGTTGGACCCGGGACGTTCAAACTTACGGTTCCTCTGGTTCCGAAACCCAAGATGGTCATCAAAGGAGCAGGTGCCGGAAAAACAGTGATCACAGCAGCTGATTCGTGGAAGCCAGGTATCGCTGGCTTACCGAAAAAGGATAATCCCAAAGCCTATTTGTTCAGTTTTCAACGCAAGACGCCCGGGGTGAAGATATGCAACATGACACTCACAGGACCGAATTTACATGGTGCAATTTACTGTGATAATTGCGATGGGCTCGAACTCTGTCATCTTCGAATTGAGAATTTCCGGTGGAGTAGCATACTCACTTACCGTATGAATACATTTCGAGTTCATGATAATGAGTTCATTGATGCCGGCGGAAAAATAAAGTGGAACGGTGGGGCCTTGCGTATGCACTATACGCGAGACTCCGAATTCTGGAACAATCGGATCACCAAGACTAAAAATCATCCAAACAATTTCTTCGGGTTCGTCGGACGTCAAGGTAGAAATTGCCGTTTCCATCATAACACTGTCGAGGTCAGTTTCTCGCTCGAGTTTGCCTTTTACAACAGCCACAATATAGAAATCGACCATAACTATTTCAGCGGAGTGATTTCCATTCCGAAGTTCGGGGGAGGAAGTGTACCCAAGGACGGATATACTTTCTGGATTCATCACAATTGGTTCAAGAATTCTTACGCCATCGAATACGCTCGCAACGCAGCCAAAATTGATCACAACCTTTTCGATTTTTCGACCAAGAATGACAAAGGCAATCTCATCACGAACCACGGCAAAAAAGAGTGCCCCGGACCGACTGATTTTCACAACAACCTCATCCTCAATCCTGGACGCGGCATCTTCTGGTCAAAGGGAGTCTATAATAACTTCCGGTTCTACAATAATCACGTAAAGGCCAACACTCTAACTCGCAAAGATGGCCTGTTTGGTTTTCCGAAAAAGACCGATTTCAAGACAATTCTTATCCGTGATAACATCATCGAATGTACGAAGAAAAATCCAAGACCATTGATGCGCAACAAAGAGAGCTATACCGCAAAGGTCGAGAACAACCACCTCTTGAACGTCAGCGATTCGGATTCCTATTCAAACAAGGATGCAGAACGACCCGTTGGACTTCTCAAACCGTTGCGGTTCAAATGTGGAGTGAACGAAGAGTTTGTGGTGAAAGGATGGGAGGGTTCTGCCGCGCAAAAGAACTCAGATCGGTTCTCTTCCTCTTGAGAGGAACTCACCGACTTCTTTGAACCATCTTCCGTAATTGCCTTGTCATGCCTTGGCTGGGCTCCACGAAACTGATCCGCGAGAAACTCCCAAGTGCCGCATTAAGGAAATCGCCGTGCCCCACAATACCAATAGCAAAGAATTGCCAACGCTCGAATCTATCCTGGCTCTCCTCGACCAACTCAAACCGGGAAATTCGTCATTCGAGCTGTTTTTACCAAACCGAACGACTTTCCGTAACCGAAACGTCAGCGGCTCGTTCCCGAGTGCTGTTGTCCTGGATCGTGCATTGCGCGAAGGGCTCACGCTCATTGGTACCGACCACCAAACCAATGGCAAGTTGTTGAGGTTCGAACGCCTACTCCCGATTGACTCATCCAGCCTTCGGACCGAACCACCTCCATTTGATGTCACCAAACAGGTTCCGGCTCTTGCTCCACTTGCTCAGATCACCATTCGACTACATCCTCGGAGAGCAGTTGATACAGAACTTGCGGGATCAAAATTGGGCGGGACGTTTCTCTGGCCAAGTTCAGAACCTTGGCCTTGCTGTGATGATCCCGTTCATGAATTCGATGTCAATGGTCGTTCGTCACCAACCGACGGTATGCGTCCACATCTTCTCCCACTCGCACAACTCAATGCTCGCGATTTCCCGACTATTCCCTTTCGTTTTGGCACTGATCTCTTACAGTTGTTGTGGTGTCCTAATGTGGAAGATGGACATGATGATCTATATATGTTCCCGAAACTATTCGCGTATTGGCGAAACTCGGCAGAAATCAACGATCCTGTGTCAGGTCATCCAATCCCCGAATTTTCAGATTCGCTTCGGAATCACTTTCCAATTTGCTGCTATTTCTTCCCAGAAACTGTACAAGAATTCCCAAGTGTCGCAGGCATATATGAGTTGCCTCAACACGACGAGATTCATGATGCACTCGCCCTGGATGAGTCTATCTGGCAACAATATCAAGACGAATTGAGCAGCTGTCCATCAACGAAGTTGGGTGGTCACCCATTTTGGATTCAAAATGACGAAACTCCCCTCTGCGAATTCTGCGGGATGAGAATGGAATTCCTTCTCCAATTCTGTGATTGGGAATATACAAACATGGATGTGACTCAACGTTGGATTCCACTGGCCGATCGGTGGGCCGTAATTACTTGGTAATCTGAACCGTTGGCAGAAGCAAATCTCCTCCAACCAAATTACGAATTAGGCCATCAAGAGTACAACTTAT
>CAYYUU010000534.1:0-5817 GCA_964474955.1 uncultured Alcaligenaceae bacterium
CGCCCCCATGTTGTCGACCTCTAAATGTTTCGCGAGCGTATTGTTCGGTGTTGCAATCCTCACTAGCCCAGCTGTCCATGCCGGTGATGAATTCAAGATTGAGAAGGGGTACAAAAGCCTCTTCAACGGCAAGGATTTCACCGGTTGGCGGTATGGCAACAAAAAACTTGGAGCCGTGACAAAAACGCCGGACGGACGATTCACCGTCGAAGGTGGCATCATCGTCGCAAACGAAGGACGCGGCATCCGCAACCTCTACACGCTCGAAGATTTCCCCAAAGACTTCAACTTGAAGTTAGAATTCCGGGCCGGCCTCACGGCCGATAGCGGCCTCTACATCCGCGGACCACAACTCCAAGTTCGTGACTTCAAGCGACGGAACGAACAACGACAACTCACGAAGTTCAAGAACGACGATTGGAACGAACTCGACATAACCGTTCGCGGCGGAATTGTGTCCACGAAATTCAATGGTCGGAAGCTGCGAGAGAAGGACACTTTGAGTTTGACCGTCGAAAACGGCCAACCGAAGGCGAAGCTGAACGGCAAGCCCGTCGACGTCCAGTCTGTCCAAGTGAGTATCGATGCGTTCGCCAAGTGCTTGTGCAATGGCGAGGTGCTCAACAAAGCGATGCGAGTTCCTTCCAATGGCCCGATTGGATTGCAAGCCGAGCGAGGGAAGTTCGAATTTCGTCGAATTCGAATCAAAGAACTGAGCAAATGATCAGACATCGTCTCGTCTTGAACTTTTTTGGAAAAAAAGATCGCACTCGGCGGAACTTTATCGCAAACTGGTTGTTTGTAGATCGTTAATGCCTGCGAATGCCTTTAATCATCCGCTGTTCAACGTTGGCGACTTGCCGTCAACGTTCTCGTTACGTTCACCGTGGAGGATGTCCAACCCACCGGGAGGTCCGGCTGACGAGGACTCCAACATCTTTCGAGGATTGCTGCGATGAAAATGGTTCGTGCATTGATGGCTCTCGTGGCTGTTATGGCTGTCATGGCTTGCTTGTGTGTTGTCGACGCCGATGCGGGCGGCAAGAAGAAGAAGGGCAAGAAGAAGCGCGGCAAGGCAGTCGCTGGTAAGGTCGTAAAGCTCGAAATCGAAAGCGGCAAAGGCAGCCTGACGATCAAAACTCGCGGCAACAAAAAGAAAATGACCGAAGGCAAGGAATATACCTTCAAAGTCACGGCCGACACCAAAGTCGAAAAGGTCAAAGGCAAAAAGCAAGTCGAAGAAGCCAAAATCTCCGACGTGAAGCTCGGCAGGTTCATTCGAGTTTTCGCAAGCAAGGATTCGGCTGACACGGCTGCCAAAATCCAACTCTTCGGCAAACGAAAAGGCAAGAAGAAAAAGAAGAGCGACAGCTAATCACGATTTCCGTGAGACTCTGTCCTGAGCAAACAATCGATCCTCGGAATGTTTTTGGCGTTTCGGGGATTTCTTTATGCGCCGTCTGATGTCCCACCTTCCGGTTCCAACTTTTCCTTTGCTCAACCTCGTCCTATCCGTTCCTATACATGCTTGCGAAAGTCCATTTTGTGAAACTCACTGAGACCAACGAAGGAGCCTCCATGCGCGTCATGTTATTGTCCGTGCTGACAAGTTGTGTTGTATTCATCGCCTGTATCGATAATGTTTCGGCGGGCGGAAATCAGATGCTCAAAGGCATTGGCAAGGTTGGGAAGGCTAAGAAAATCGTTCCCTCTCTCGAACTCAAGTTCACCGAGGGACCCGCCGCGGACACGAAGGGAAATGTGTACTTCAACGACATTCCCAACAACGTCACCTACAAAATTGATTCCGAAGGGAAGGCGACTGTCTTTCGCAAGCCTTCCGGCCACGCCAACGGTTTGATGG
The DNA here is from genome assembly GCA_964474955.1 of uncultured Alcaligenaceae bacterium. GTDB lineage: Bacteria > Planctomycetota > Planctomycetia > Gemmatales > Gemmataceae > CAYRFQ01. The sequence continues at coordinate 1,865 of CAYYUU010000534.1, forward strand.
TCAACCAAAAAGGGGAACTCGTCTCGTGCGAGATGGACGGACGAATCACTGCCACAGACCTCAAGACCAAGAAAACCCGGGTCCTCGCGGCGAAGTACGAAGGCAAACGCTTCAACGCACCGAACGATTTGGTGATCGACAAGCAAGGCGGAGTCTACTTTACCGATCCGTTGTTCCGCGCCCCCAAGCCGCTGCCGCAAGGCACCATGGGCGTCTATTACATTTCACCCGAAGGGATAGTCGCGCGAGTCTTCGAGAGCCTTCCGGCTCCGAACGGAGTGATTCTGTCTCCCGACGAAAAAACGCTTTATGTTATTCCGAGCCGATCGAAAAAGATGCGGGCCTACGCCGTGAAGGCTCCCGGAACACTTGGCAAAGAACGCGTGTTCTGCGAACTGCGGCAGAAGAAAAAAGGAGGCAACAGCGGAGGCGATGGCTTGACGGTCGACGTGAAGGGCAACCTCTACATCACCTCCGGACTCGGTTTACAAGTCTTCACCCCCAAGGGCAAATTCCTCGGGATCATCAAACTTCCGCAACAACCGGCCAACGTGACGTTCGCCGGAAAAGACAACAAGACGTTGTATGTCACCGCGAGAAGTGGTGTGTATACCGTCGAAATGCCGATTCGCGGTCATCAGTTCGCACGAGGTAAATAGGTCCGACAATGATGCGGAAAGCGAGCCCGTCGCTTCATTTCAAAAGGCAAAGAAACGGGCTCGCTTGGCTCCGTTTTCCTTGATGACCCTCATGGCCGCGAGGGCACCGACGACGTCTTCGTAGAACACTCCGGTCTGATAGTATCCGCGATCACCATAGTTCGCGGCGACCCTTCGGAAGACTTTGTCCGGAAGCTTCCTGCCATAATCTTCCAAAATTTCGGCCAAACGCGAAAGACACCGAATGAACTCGTCTGGTGTATGCCACGCGAGTTCGCAGCTTCGGCTGAGTTCCTCGATATACTCGTCGGCTTCGTCTCCAAAGTCTTCGCGAATCGTCTCGACATGGACATCCGTTGCGATGTGCCGCAGGGGCAACATGATGAGCCCCAAACCACTTTCAATAATCCCGAGAGGCGGACCATCAATAGTCGATAGAAAGTGTTTGCTATCGGTCTTGGGGAACGGATGTGGATAATCGACCGGCGGATCGGTTTCGATAATCAATGTCATTCCCATGGGATTGCTCCTTCGCGTACCACCTTTCAAGCATAATTCCATTCGGAAGGTTCGGAGAAATCGGCCCAAGGATTCATTCCGTTATTCGCACCGACGTATAACACCTTATCGTTTCGTACGATCAACTCAAGCCCGTGTTCGATCTCCCAATCGCAATCGCAAGATAAATGAACGATCGGTTCATTGGGATTATTTGGTTGGTCGATGATCAACGTCTTTGGTTCGATCAATTCGAAGACGTCGTGAGGGTTATCAAACGTCCTTGTTGGCTTCCCGACCCATTCCGAAAACGTGTCGCAGTACCGGATCGAGGCCGAAGCCCATGAGTGAATCACCTCGTCTGAAAGTGAGTTCAGATATTCCACACACTTCTGGATATAGTCCATCGGAATTGGATCAGACATATATAATCGAATGTAACGATCGTACAACCGGAAGAACACTTCGCCTTCAAAACCATAGTCGGCTTCTTGGACATTTCGCACGAGTTCCATCAGGACCTCCCGTCGGGTTTGCAAATCGCACAAAATTCTTCTTTACCCCTCCGCCTTCGGTTGCCCAACGTGACTAATTTCTTCGACGTCCACGCCCACATTCACACTATGCTGTCCGCCGCCAGTAATCACCCCCCTAATAGGTCCGACGTCGTCGTAGTCTCTTCCCCACGCCAGCAAGATGTGTTGGTCCGACGGAATCATGTTGTTCGTTGGGTCGAAATCGATCCAACCCGTTCCCGGCACAAACACCGACAACCAGGCATGCGAAGCGTCGGCACCTTGCAAACGAGGCTGACCCGGTGGAGGCGTTGTCAACAAATATCCGCTGACGTATCGAGCCGCCAGCCCAAGCGACCGGATACATCCGATCTGGAGGTGAGCGAAATCCTGACACACCCCTTTGCGGTTCTTGAGGACATCGACTAACGGTGTGGCGATCGACGTCGCCCGCGGATCGTACTTGAAATTCATGTGGATACGATTCGTCAGATCCAACGCGGCCTCCAAGATCGGGCGATTTGGAGGAAACGAAGGAAGAGCGTAGTCGTGGAGTTCCTTCAGGTCCGGGATGTACTGAGACGGAAAGACGAACTCAAAGGCCCGTAGAAATTCTTGCGTCCTGTCAGTCCGAAGTTGATCGCGGACTCGTTCCCAGGATGGCGTTTGGGCGGCGTTGGGGACATGAGGCTTGTTGACTTCGGTCACGTTCACCGCCGTCACCCGGAATTGTCGGTGCGAATCCAAGACGGTAACGAAAGTCGTCGGGTTCCCGAAGTAATCCTGGCCGGGAGTCGACGTGGCGGGCGTGGGCGTGATGAACAACCGAGTCCGAAGACATTGTTGGTTCGTGCTACTCCGCGCCGCGACACGTAGCATGTTATGACTCAGGGAAACAAGGTCGCTATAGTCATATGTCGTTGTGTGAGTTACGCGGTAGATCATTCGTGCGCCGTTGGATGTGAGGTAAGCGTCTCAAGGGAAATTGGGCGTCAAAGGAGTTGCTTTTCGCTCCTCGAAAAGTTTTTTCCCCCTTGATCTTTTCGAGGAGCGAGGAGCAAATTGCCCAAACGCAACTTTCATTGGTCCAAATCCCTGTGTCGGCCCTGTGCCATCTGGCGAAGCGGCTTGACATGAGTCAAGTATCCACGAGATAGAGCCTCGGAGATCTTCGGAAGTTCTTCGAGAAATTGCTTGACGAATGCAGCCAATGAGGGGCGTTCGTCCTCGCCTTTGACCGCCGCCAGTTGTTCGATGTCGGCGAGCCGTACGTCCGTAAGGAGTTCCAAAACCAATCGTTCTTCGGGACTACGCCGAGCGTTCCCGGAACTTCGCGGAAGGCGCTTCACCTGCTTCTCGAGTTGGGCCAGTTGGAACGCAAGCGAGCGGGGATTTTCTTCGTCGGCCAACAGCAAGTCGAGCACCGGAGCGACCTCCGGACTGCCGAGGTAGCGACGGTGGTATGTCATCGAACTGTCGAAGATTTCCAAGATGGCTTCGAGCAACGTCCCTTCCGATTCGCTCCGCTTGGTCAGCGTCTTCTGGATCAGATGGACCAGATGATACGCCCGTTCCAGTTGTCGGCCCATTTCCAGGAATCGCCAACCCTGTCCTCGCGTCATACTTTCGGTCGCCATCCCACCGAGGGCCGTGAGCCGAATCACCGTTTGGGTCAACATGTTCAAGACTTCGCTCAGGCGAGGAACTCCGCGCCGGCGGAAAGCTTGTCCACGGAACGTGTCCCCCAAGTCTTGCTCCGATCCCATCGGTGGGAGGCGCAAGTTTGGCGAGAGCGAGAGCACGTTCACGATCCGCCACATGTCCGAAGAAATTTTGTCGCGAGCGTATCGAGCGGCCTGATAGAGCGAGTTCAGTGTTCCCGCGAGACTGTCGGGCTTTTCGGCGTCCAGGATGGCCTTCAATAGCGCCTCGGCGGGCATCGGCCAACCCGAGCTTCCGTTGCCGTCCGATGTGTGAGTCCCCGCAGGCACTTCGCCCAGGGCCGTGCGCAGAAGAAGTGGCAACTCGGAGCCCTCGTTGACTCCGGAACTCTCCGTCAGCCGAACCAGAATCGCTCGGAACAAACGCGTTTTACCCTCGGCCCGCGCCGCGTATCGCCCCAGCCAAAACAAGTTATCGGCGGCCCGGCTCGGCAAGTCGTTCCCGCCGCGGCTCAATTCGACGTGATGCAACTGGGAACGGAGCAAGCTAAAGTTGCTCACCGGTACCGACGCCAACACCCATGTGTCTTTGCTGTTTCCACTGTGCCGCGAAATCAGGA
>CAYYUU010000535.1:0-5807 GCA_964474955.1 uncultured Alcaligenaceae bacterium
AATCGCGACAGCATGATTGGCTCGCGGTACATTCCCGGCTGATGAACGGAAGGCTGGCCTTTGATCCGCATCCTCATGAGTCGTGGAGTGAACACCCTCGTCAGGACACTAATGCGAGTTCCGGCCCGGGATACGAGTGGTGGCTTCCGGTGCTATCGAGTGTCGAAACTGCGCGAGGCCAAACTCAACGAAATGATGTCGACGGGATATTCGGTTCAGGAAGAGATTCTATTCCGTTGCCATCAGGCGGGATGTCGGATTGGCGAGACGCCGATCATCTTTGCGAATCGAAAAGAGGGTGCTTCTAAAGTCAACGCGAACGAGATAGTTCGGTCCCTCGGTGTGTTGATGTATCTCGGCCTCGGGACAATGTTCGGCAACGGGAAAATTCGAAAGAGGGAACAGGGAACAGGGAACAGAAAGTAACAGGCGAACTCAGCGAATAAGAAGATCAACTGGGTTTGCAGTTTGGTTCAGGTCGCGTTGAGATCCGAGAGCTTCGACGGTTGCGACCGCAATCCCGCTCGGACGTCATCGATCATCTGTTTGAGGTTCTGGGTGATTTCGTCACCGGGTCGCATCTTCAATGCCTCGATAACCGTTCCGGCAGCTTCGTCCAGTTGACCACCAATGAAAAGCGCCAGGGCAAGATTTGCCACAAGACCAGGATCGTCTGGGTTGAGCCGCACCGCATGGCGAGCTGCACCAATGGCTTTGTTGGTCTCCCCGAGATTGAGACACTCGAACATATATTCACGCGCCACATCCGCATTGCCCTTCTGCAATCCATACGATTTTCCGAATGCTTCGACAGCCGCAGTAGAATTGCCCATTGCTTGATGGGCCTTGCCGATCAGCCAGTAGGCAGACCAATTCGCAGGGTTAATCACGATCGCCTGGTTCAACAATTCGATACCGCGTCGCAATTCTTCCTGGGCCTCTTGGGAGTCAGCGGGTTTGGACTCTCGATCAATGATGAGCATGTAAGACGAGATGAGGGCAAAACCTTCCTGGTGGAGCCGGTTGTGCTCCTTTGTCTCGGGAGATGATTCCACTGCGGAGTCATCCACAATCACTTTCATTTCGCAACCGGAAAGAGTCAACCGAACATTTCCACCTTCTTCACCGATCTTATGCATAATGGCGCCCCCGGGTTCGATCGACACAACCTTCCCGCCGCGATTGATCAGGCCGTTCACCTCTTCCGTACCTAGGAAAGAAATACCTTCGGTCATGTCGATTCGGATTCCAACGCTGATCTCTCGCATGGGGTGGCTCCTGTTGGTGGGAAGCGTCTGGAAAAAATTGCTTTTCGCTCCGCGAACAGTCTAAAGCAAAAATACTTTTCGCAGGGGCGGAGGGATCAATAATTGTCGGATTTGGAGAGTGTCGCCTTTCGCTCCGCGAAAGGCCGCCGAAGAGATGCCTTCTTTCTCTGAGAATACGAAATACATCGAGCACATCTGGTTTGGGTAAGTCGCATTGGATTGGGGCTCTCTGGTTTCGAAGAGGCAGGCTCGCTGTTTGGGTTGTTGGGCCCCACCCGAGCCTGAGCTACTCTCCAAAGTTCCCAACCGGTGGCTCTGGCGAAGGCCCAAATTCGAGCCGGCGACGGGAAATTGCGTACACAAAAAACACAAAAATCGGATGTTGGGGATTTTTGTGATTTTTGTGTATGTGTTTTCTACCTCCGGCTCGAAAAACGACCTCTCGAAAATGCTCCTGCGAGGGTCAAAAAGGGTACACAAAAAGCGCAAAAATCAGGGCGAGGTATTTTTGCGCTTTTTGCGTACACAATTGTGGCCTTGGATTTGAAAAACAACTACAAAGGCATTCTTTCACATGAGCGAAAGACGAGGCTCTCCAAAACAACCACTACAAATAGGACAGTTATGGATCCGTCCGCCCAAGCGAAGACCAACTCTTACGAAAACGACACACTCCCACGACCGAGTAAATCTTCCAACTCAACCGTGGAGAGTTTCGCGCTATCGATGAGATAATCCTGCCCAAGCTTCATCACACAGCGTTTGCCTTTTCGGTCGGTGATGAACAAGAATACGGGTGTTCTTCCGGGTGCCCGCTCAAGAACTCGTGCGATTGCCCCGACGACTTCGGGAGTATGAGATTCCAAGTTCAGCCGTAGACTCAGGCCTTTCGCTTTTTGCCGTAGGACAGAATCGAGGTCGTGCACGGCGGTCAACACGAGTTGGTTATTGCGATGTTTGTCGAGCGTCCCTTCGACGAAACAGGCACCGTCCTCGACGATGTCGTCCTTGTACATCGCGTAAGTTTCGGCCCACATCACGAACTCACATGACCCATGGAAGTCTTCGAATTTCCCGCGGAGGAATCTTTGACCTGCACTCCGACCCGAACGTCCGACAGCGTATTGCAGTTGCGTTAACATTCCGCCAAGGGTGACCTGGGCCCCATGATCCATCATCTTGAAATCGGCGATTGTGTGCGTTGCGAATCTGCGGATCTGGTCTTCGTGCTGCGCCAATGGATGACTCGAGAAGTAGAAGTCCAGGACTTCCTTCTCTTTCTTCAGTTTCTCCCTGGGTTCCCACTCTGGAATGTTCGGAAGTTCGACATCCTTGGCCGTCTCTTCCAGTTCAGCTTCTTCGAAGGCATCGAATAGATTTAGCTGCCCGGCTTGTTTGTCTTTTTGGAGAGCACCAGCCGAATCGATGGCTCGTTGCAGGACCGCATGGAGTTGCGATCTGTGGGCTCCGAAGCAATCAAAGCCTCCGGCTAATAATAATTTCTCCATCTCGGCCTTGCGTATAAGTTTGTGGTCGACTCGTTCGCAGAAATCAAAAACGTCCTTGAAGGGTCCCCCTTGCTCGCGTGCCCGGACGATCTCGTTCGCGGCACCTCGGCCGAGCCCTTTGATGGCCACGAGCCCAAACATGATTTTGTCCGAGACGACCGTGAAATCAGGATAACATGTGTTCACGTTGGGAGCCTGGACGGGATAGCCGAGTCGAGCCGCATCTTCGAAATGCTCGACCATGATCTTGCGCTTGTTGCCGTCTTCAATTTCGCTTGTAAGTAATGCCGCCATGAATTCGGCGGTGTAGTGTGTCTTCAGATAAGCGGTTTGATACCCCACTTGACCATAAGCCGCGGTATGTGATTTATTAAATCCGTAACTACCGAACTGTTCTATGAATCCAAATATCTTGGCACTGGTCTGTTCATCAACTCCCTTCTCCATCGCTCCTTTGATGAAGTCAGCCCGACGTTCGTTGATGATGTCATCTTTCTTCTTGCTGATGGCTTTGATGCACTTATACGCTTTGGACAACTCGATTCCGCCGAGACGATTGAGAATGCGCATGATCTGTTCTTGATAGCACATCACGCCATAAGTCTCTTCGAGAATGTCCTTCATCACATCGTGATCATAGGTTGGTTGCTCCAACCCGTGCTTTCGATTGACGTACGAATCGACCATTCCACCCTTGAGAGGACCCGGTCGATATAACGCCATGATCGCGATGATGTCGCGAATATTATCCGGCTTCATCCGTGTAAGAAGATTCCGGATGCCTTCCGATTCGAGCTGGAACACTCCCTTGGCATCACCGCGTTGTAAAAGCTCGTATGTGCGTTTGTCGTCGAGTGGGAGCTTGTTCAGGTCGATCTTGATTCCGCGAGTTTTCTCGATTAGGTCCACGGCGTTCGTCAAGACCGTCAGGGTCCGCAGTCCCAAGAAATCCATCTTGAGCATTCCGACACTCTCGAGATCTCCCATGACCCATTGCGTCGTGATGACGGCTTCGTCGGAGTCTTTGCCGCCGCTGGCATCTCTTGACCGAACGCGGTGTACAGGCACGAAATCCGTAATGTCTCCGTCAGCGATCACGACCCCTGCAGCGTGAGTTCCTGCATTTCGGTTGGTTCCTTCGAGTTTGCGGGCGATGTCGATGACTTCCCGAACTTGGGAATCCCGGTCGTATTCCATCCGGAGTTCGGGACTTTGTTCGAGCGATTGTTCGAGTGTTATGCCGAGTTGGTCCGGGATGTAACTTACGAGTTTGTTGACCCGATCCAGAGGAAGCTCCAGAACACGTGCGACGTCTTTGATGGCAGCGCGGGCCGCCATCGTTCCGAACGTGGCGATCTGGGCGACAGAGTTTTCGCCGTACTTATCGCGCACATATTGAATGACCTCTTCCCGGCGGTCCTGGCAAAAGTCGATGTCGATGTCGGGCGCTTCGGTTCGGTTCGGATCGAGGAACCGTTCGAAGAGTAAATCATAGTCGAGCGGATCAACGTGGCTGAACTTCAACGCGTAGCTGACCAACGCACCGACGCCCGAGCCACGAGCACTATTCGGAATGCCGTTCTCGAGTGCAAAATTTACAAAATCCCAAGTGATCAAGAAATAACTCGCAAAGCCCATCTTGTTGATGATGCCGAGTTCGTGGTCGAGTCGTTTCCACACCTTCTCATCAGGGTTTTCGCCGTAGCGCTCGTAAACGCCTTTCTCACACAATTCACGGAGATACTCTTCTGGAGTTTTCTTCTCTGGCGGAGTGAACACAGGAAAGTGTCGTGCCTTGAAGTCAATCTCAACATCACAACCGTCTGCAATTTCCTGGCTCCGTTTGACGGCGTCTTCATGACCAGGAAATAGGTCATACATTTCGTGAGGCGGACGGATATGGAATTGATCCGTGCCGAACTTCATTCGGTTGGGATTACTTCTAGCTTTGCGTGTATTGATGCACAGCAACACATCGTGGGCCTGATTATCTTCTTGTCTGAGGTAATGGGCATCAGAAGTGACGACCAATGGCATCCCGAGTTTATCAGCGATGTCGATGGCTCCTTTCGCGCACTCTTCCTGAATCGGGACTCCATTATTTTGGATTTCGATATAGAAGTTTTCGCCATAGAGTTTTTGGAACCAAATGGCGAGTTCTTCGGCTTCGTCGCGTCGATCCGTGAGGATCAACTCGCTGAATTCCGCGGAGGCACAGCCGCTCAAACAGATGATGCCTTCGGAGTATTGCTCCATCACTTCCTTGTCGATTCGCGGGACGTGGTAGTAGCCTTCGAGTTGGGCGATGGAAGCCATTTTGATGAGGTTCTTCCAGCCGATGTTGTTTTTCGCGAGAAGGGTAAGGTGGAAGGCAGCTTCACCGCGGCGTTTGGCTTTGCGCTCGGTCCGATGTCCTGGAGCGACGTAGGCTTCGTATCCGAGAATGGGTTTAATGCCGGCCTTGTCACATTCCCGATAAAATTCGATGGCCCCATACAAGTTGCCGTGGTCGGTCAACGCGATGGCGTTCATTCCGTAACCCTTGACCAACTCCACGAGTTCGGGAATACGGCTGGCGCCGTCGAGCAAGCTGTAATGACTGTGGCAATGGAGGTGAACGAAAGGGCGTTCCGCCATGGGATTCCTCAATTAAGAGACGAACGAAAAAAGGAACACAAAGCAACCTCTTTGGCAGAGTCGCTAGGTGTTCCTTCGATGACGAAACTGGTCGAACTTGCGATTTAATCTTCGAGGGAGTCAGGTTCGGCGACGGCTCGGATGTACCTAGCCAGCACCATCTGCACACCTTGTATTCTCTGCCAGTCCGAGAAGCCCAGAGTCACGTCGCTGCCGTCCTCTTTGACTTCGATGTGCTCGGTCGCAACGACCATCGCTTGGTGCAGGAATTCCAAAATTTCGGAGAACCGGGCGGCTTGCGATGGAGTGAGCTTCAACGGCAACGGAGGCAACTGTCGCGTGCCGATGAACATGGCATCTCGGGTGACTGTAATTTTGTCGTTATTGATGTTTA
>CAYYUU010000536.1:0-5798 GCA_964474955.1 uncultured Alcaligenaceae bacterium
ACTGGTCCTGTCCTTCTGCCACAGCACCTTCCATCGGGATACATACCAGAGTGAATACTATCCATCGCAAATGGTTCACGGACTTTCCTCCTTCCAAGTTCCGTGTTGGGTCGCAGACACGAACAACGGAATAACACAGGGTCCGAGTTCGTGTCTGCGCCAACTTTTCGGAGGAAACAAAGTCGTGTGTTGGGATATTCGGAGAAAAACTTTTTGCGGAGCAAAAAGTTTTTCTCCGTCGGCCCACGCCGTCTGCTTCATTGCACGTCAAGGTAGTTCTTTGACAAGAACCAACGATTTCCTTCCGTGTTGTTCGTATAACTTCCGTCGAGCAGGTGGTAAGTCGTCCACGGATCCTTTTGAGAATCCACGTTTCTGGACGAAGTAGTTGAACGCCTGCGTCGACAAACAGAACATCGTTTCGGCGCCCATCTCTCTCGCTCGGCTTTCGAGATAGATGGCCAACCGAGAGGCGATCCTTTGATTTTCGTATTTATTGTCGACGCACAGACAGGCAAGTTCGGCGGTTTTCTGTTCGGGGTATACATGAAGGGCAACACAGGCGACGGGAGTTTGGTCGATCTCGAAGACAAAGAACTCTTCGATCTGTTGTTCGATCTGCTCGAGAGACCGCGGGACGAGTTCTTCGCTTTCCACCCCCGTACGGATGAGAGCGTCGATTGCCGGGACGTCTTTCCACTGGGCTCGGCGGATCGACTGGTATTCGTTCGTGTGAATGAGCGTCCCAACTCCGGCGTTGGAAAAGACCTCTCCCAGGAGACCTTCTTCGACACGCCCGTCGATGACATGGATTCGCGGAACCCCGAGCCTCGCGGCCCGCACGGCATGTTGCAATTTCGAGAGCACCGATGGGAAGACCGACTCCGCTTGTTGGGTGGCGAGTACTTCCGCTTGCTCCACCGTGAGTTGTCGAAGGAGCTGCGGTTCTCCGTCTGGCTCACCCTCTCGAATGGATACGCCTGGATCAGACGTCAGGAAAATAAGTTTGACTGCGTTCAGTGCTACGGCCGCCGCAACGGCAATCGCGTCGGAGTTGATCCGGTAAGATTGCCCCGTGCGGTCGCAACCCAAAGGAGGGATAATCGGGACGACTTCGCTGGCCAACAACGACTTGAGGAGGCTGGCTTCGACGCGCTCGACACGCCCGGTGTAAAGATGGTCCACAGCCCGTAAGATGCCCGCGGGGTGAGCAATGACGGCGTTCCCGACGGCTCCGTGGAGTCCGGTGGCCGTGAGTCCTTCGAGGATGGTGTGAGTCGTTTCGGTCGCCGCCGTTAGGGCGAGTTCGAGAGTCGCGGCGTCGGTGATGCCGGTTCCATCGAGGTTCGACGGAGTCATCCCCCGCCGTTGTCCCAAAGCCGCAATCTGATAACTTGCTCCGTGGACGAGCACGACTTGAATTCGCAGACTTTGCAGTAACGCGATGTCGAGCAGGATGTTACTAAAGTTTGCGTGGGCGACGATCGCTCCGTCCATCGCGATGAGAAAAATCTGCTCGCGATATTGGGGGACGTAGTGAAGAATCTCTCGTAAATCGGCCAGCCGATGCATGGTGTGTGTTGTGCCCTTTGATGTTGTGTTGTCGTGGAGTGGGACGGACGGTTTCAACAGCATCGGAATGTATGTCTTGTTTTGAGCCGCGCAGACAGACCTTAGTCGTGGGCGTGAGTCCACGGGGAGCGAACGCTCTCATCGTTCCGTGGCCTGACGGCCACGGCTAGGATCTGTCACCGCTGGGCGGCTCAAAACCCAAGCCAAATACGACACTTGTTTCTTCGACCACCCTTGAGTGTTGTCGGGAAGTCCCAAGATTCCAAAATACCAAAACCGAGCAGCCAGAACTGCACCGTTCCGGGATCACTTGCCTCGCATCTTACAAGACACCTTCGCCCATGAAAATTGCGCTGTTGACAGGACCGGTCGGATGGCACGCTCAAGAACTTCTCCGCGCTGCTGAGGAACAAGGCCACGCGCTGGAATTGAATCCGATTTCGCGGCTCGTAGGGATGGTTCCCCTCCAATGCACGGAAAAAGAACAATTTCGAGACGTCCGCCTTGATCGGTTTGACGCGGTGATTGTCCGATCGATGCCCCTCGGTTCGCTTGAGCAAGTGGTCTTTCGGATGGACGTGCTGCACACTCTTCAAGAACTCAACATTCCGGTTATTAATCCTCCGCGGGCTTTGGAGATATGTATCGACAAATATCTTGCAGGGGCAAGGCTCGCATCCGCCGGGTTGCCCATTCCAGTGACAATGGTGTGTCAAACGGCGGAACAATCGATAGAGGCGTTCGAGGCTCTGGGAAATGACGTCGTCGTCAAGCCAATCTTTGGCTCCGAAGGACGCGGCATCCTGCGAGTTTCGGATCCTGATCTAGCTTGGCGAACGTTCAAGACTCTGGAGCGGACTCAGTCCGTCCTGTATCTGCAAGAGTACGTGAATCATCCCGGATGGGATCTCCGGGTCTTCGTGTTGGATGGGCGAGTGATCGCCTGCATGAAACGGTTCTCCAACGATGACTGGCGAACGAATGTTGCCCGCGGAGGCAAGGGGGAAGTTGTGACAATAGGATGTCATGAGGAAGAACTCGCATTACGAGCAGCACGAGCGACGGGCGTTATCGTTGCGGGCGTCGATCTGCTCCCGAATCCCAAAGGCGGTTATTACGTCTTGGAGGTCAACGGAGTGCCGGGTTGGCGAGAACTCACTCGCGTTTGCAAAATCGATATCGCCGGGGAACTCATACGATGGCTGATCCAGAAAACCAATGCGTAACGCCTCGGGGGCTCTATGCCCAGATGGCTTGTGTCTGGGAAGCGACTGCACGCAAACCCGGAAATGTCCATCGATACGCCGATTTTGAAGACGTCAGCTACGTCGATTTTTTGACGAGCGCGGCGGCGATCGCTCCCGTCTTGGATGAAGCCCACAAACATCCTGTTGGCCTGACCATCCTCGAAGCCATCAACAAGACAACGCTCGTCACGCGGACGAATACAAATCTCGGGATCGTGTTGTTGCTCGCGCCGCTCGCTGCGATTTCCGATCATGAACCGCTGAAACTAGGAGTCGAAAGAGTTCTGCAAGGCTTGACCGTCGAGGATTCCAAATGGGTCTACGAAGCCATTCGGCTGGCCCAACCGGGTGGGCTCGGCAAAGTCAAGCACCAAGACGTGCGCGATGAGCCAACGCTGCCGCTTCGAGAAATCATGAGTCTGGCGGCAGACCGAGACTTGATTGCGCGGCAGTATCATCTTGGGTTTGGTCCGGTGATCGAGGCCGTCGATACGGTCTTGAGAAAGGAAATCGAGCGAGGTGAATCCTTGGAACAGGCGGTCGTGGGTCTACACCTTTGGTTTCTGAGCACCGCGCCGGATACGTTGATCGAACGGAAATGCGGGCAAGCTCGAGCGAGAGAAGTTCAAGAACGAGCGGCAGAAATTTTGAATGAACGCGATGTGTTCCTGAAGAAACGCAAATTCGCAGAGTTCGACACGTACCTTCGGGCCGATGGAAACCGTCGGAATCCGGGAGCGACGGCGGATCTTGTGGCCGCTTCCTTGTACGTGGGACTGCGTGAAGATATCATACAATTATTAAGCTGTTGGGAGTCTCGATAGAAACGACTGCCAGCGTTTTGTGGCCACACCAGCAAGTTCCCGACGAATCGCACCGATCACACCGAGGAAGAACGTCACGGCCCGATTCCACGAAGGATCTCGGGCCACCGGAAATACATTATGAAGCAGCGTTTTCACATCCGAGTCACGAAGGATTACCTTGTCTTTTGCAGTGGGCACTTCATCACCTATGATGGCGACCAGTGCGAGCATCTGCACGGTCACAATTACCGCACGGCCATCGAAGTCGGCGGGGAACTCGACGAGAACTGGTACGTCTTCGACTTCGTGACTTTGAAACGCCTCGGTCGGCAAGTCACCGACGAACTCGACCACCGAATGCTCCTGCCGACGAAAAATCCCCTCATCCAGTTGGAAGAAGCCGGACGAGGAATTCGCGTTCGCTTCCAAGATCGCGAATGGGTCTTTCCTCGCGAAGACTGCGTTCTGCTTCCCATCGAGAACACCACGGCGGAGTTGCTCGGCAAGTGGCTCGCCGGAAGACTTCTTGACGAACTTCGAAATAGATACGACTTCGAGCCGCAATTTTTGCGAGTCGAAGTCGAAGAGAGTTTTGGCCAGTCGGCGACGTACGAATGGATTCGCGGAAGCTGAGAACACGGAAACAAGAGCCGCGTTCGGAAAAGTTGCTTTTCGCTCCGCGAAAAGCCTTGTCAGAGAACCCACTTTCCGAACAGCTTCAAATATCAAGACTGATTCCTCCTACTGCCCATGCATGCCTATCGAGTGACTGCACGCCTCGTCCTGTTCCAAGACCCCAGCCAATTGAATCGGCTTGCATGTCAGCCCGTTGGTGCATAAGTTGGCAAGAACCGCAAATCGCCGCCCACTCCAACAAAAGCCAAAGTTTCGAATTCAAGCTATACCCGAGAAGCACCATGTCCGATCCGTACGTTGCCCGTCGCGAACGACTCATCCAACAACTCAAAGAAGCCCGACTTGGTGGCCTTCTCGTCAGCAAGGAAGTCAACGTCACATACTTGACAGGATTCTCCGGCGACAGCAGCTATTTGGTCTTGACGCCGGAGAAAACCATCATCGTTTCCGACGGACGCTATACTACTCAAATTCTCCAGGAGTGCCCCGGACTCGATGCCCACATCCGCCCGCCAAGTCAAAACATTCAAATGGCCAGTGCCCAGGTATTGCACAAACTCGGCATCACGTCGTGCGGGTATGATGGCCAGCACTTGACCGTATCGCACTTCCAAGCTCTGAAAGACGACACAAAGTCGCTCGACTGGAAAGACGATTCACGGCGAATCGAAAAACTACGAATGGTCAAGGACGAAACCGAACTTGCGGAAATTCGGGACGCCGTCGCGATTGCCCAAAAGGCGTTCGACGTGTTCAAGTCGACGCTAAACGGCGACAACACCGAGAAAGAACTCGCCGATTCGATGGAAATGTACGTCCGTCGAGTCGGCGGAAAGTGTACGAGCTTTCCGCCGATCGTAGCATCCGGCGAACGAGCCGCCTTGCCGCACGCCGTGCCGACCGACGCACGCCTCGGCGACGATTCGTTCGTGTTGGTCGATTGGGGAGCGTCGAACAAGGCGGGCTATAAAAGTGACTTGACTAGAGTTTTGGTCAGAAATACAAAATCAACTTCATCCTCCACGAATTCGGTTCCCGAGCTTCCGAAGGTGTACGAACTCGTCAAGGAGGCTCAAGCGCGGGCCATTGCGATGGTGCGACCGGGCGTAATTGCCGGTGACGTCGATGCCGCAGCGCGAAGGGTGTTCGAAGAGGCTGGGTACGCCGATTATTTTCTTCACAGCCTGGGACACGGGGTCGGGCTCGAAATCCACGAAGGCCCGGGACTTCGTCCGGGCTCGGAAACGGTCCTCGAACCCGGAATGGTAGTTACCATTGAACCGGGGTTGTACATTGCAGGTAAACTGGGAGTCCGGCTCGAAGACGACGTCCTCATCACTGAAGACGGTTGCGAAGTACTGACGAACGTCCCCAAGGAATGGGACGATCAGTTCATCGATTATTGAAGTATCATAAGAGGAGACGGTGGTGTCGGAAGATAAACCCAACGCGTCAGGATCACCGGGTCCCTTCGACGTGCCGACCATCAAGTCGCTCGTCGACATGATGAGCGAGCATAACATTTCGGTATTCGACC
>CAYYUU010000537.1:0-5787 GCA_964474955.1 uncultured Alcaligenaceae bacterium
GGCTCAATAAGTCGCCCGGGAGTTGTTTGAGATGTTGTGTTGGATGACTGCCGTGCTCGATTCTGTGGGAGGATTCGCGTGCAGACATGAACGATGGCTCGTGTTCGCTCTTCCAGGGGCGGGGATCGTGCTCGTACTGTTGATTGGCCAGTTGGGTGGGCACACCGGCGTTCGGATCTTCAGTTATATTGCTTTTCCCGTCGTCGCTTTCTTGGTTCTCAGCGTATTTTGGCATCAGGCTCGTACCGCCGAGTCCCGAAAAGACGAATCCGTGAATGCGAGCCGGATTCCGCGGGCGGAAGACGAGCAGAGAAAGAACGAGATGGAATGAGAGGTTGGAGCCTTCTTGCATGAGTTTTGACGGCCAAAAATAGTCAGCTTGGAATCGGGTTGTTTCGGGTCTCGAGAGCTAGGCCGGCAGACAGGTTTGTATCCTTTCAGTTTATCTCTTGGACGAGTTCCAAACTGTCCTACGGACCAAAAATGAAACTTACTTTCGCGGCGATTCTTAGTTCGGCGACGGAGGACTCCGATAGTGCATGACTTTCCTGCGATCGTGGCAGCCATCCTCGAAGGGTATGTCTTGCCTGTACATGGCGACCACGGCATCGTCCACTGGGCTCGGGTGTTGGAGAACGGGCTTCGGATCGCCGAGGCCACCGGCGCGGATCGTGAAGTCGTCACGTTGTTCGCGTTGTTCCACGACTCACGGCGAGTCAACGAAGATCAGGACGACGACCACGGACTGCGAGGTGGCGACCTCGCACGCTCTTTGCGGGGCGAGTTGATTCACCTCGACGACGACCGATTTGCGTTGCTCTACGAAGCATGTCGGCTGCACACAGATGGGCACACGATCGGCGATCGGACGCTACTTGCATGTTGGGATGCGGATCGGCTGGACCTGGGACGAGTGGGGATCACCCCAGACCCCTGGCGGCTCGGGACCGAAGCCGGTCGCGACTTGTTGGAGTGGGCACATGTTCGGGCCGTCGAATGGTACGAACCGGTCGAGGTGCTCGCATCCTGGGGGTATCACCAGACTCCAAATCATTAACATATCTTGGGACGCAGGCAATCGGATCAATAAGAGAGCGGACCCTTGGACAGGTTCCGCCCTCACTACAACCAAGCTATCGTCGTTATCTTCGGCGACCTCTAAAAAACTCGAGCACTCCGTGACCGCCCCAGGTCATGGTGAACCCTTCAGTCAAACCTGTCTCCGGATCAATCTCTGGCGAGAACGGGGAAGTCTCGGCCACCAAAGTAATGCTGCCAAGCACAGACCTGGCAAAACGCCCGGTGCTCAGGTAAGGATTCACGAAAAACTCGGCCTCGAACCGGCTCGTAACATCGCCATCCCCGGCATCGCTCAGGGTGAAGGTGGGAACTTCGTTCGGGACCGGATTCAATCTGGAATCCACGACCAGTTTGTCCCCGTTTCTCGTCACGAATTCGAACGACACCTGGAACGTTGCTGACGTCTCGTCCAGGAATTTGCCCATCTCAAACACACCCGAGCCATCGTACCGGCCCAGTGGGAACGATCTCCCGGAAAACTCGTAACTGGTCGTTTCGCCGGTGACGAGCGGCACACCTGGAGAACCGCCACGGCCGACGACCCCGAAAGGCAGTCTCCTTGTGGGAGGCACTCTTCTTGGGAACTCGAGCGAGCCGCGGCCGCTCCACGTCATGGTGAACTCTTCAGTCAGACCCGTCTCCGGATCAACCTCTGGCGAGAACGGGGAAGTCTCGGCCACCAGGGTAATGCTGCCAAAGGCGGACCTGGCAAACCGTCCCGTGCTCAGGTAAGGATTGACGAAAAACTCGGCCTCGAACCGGCTCGTGACATCGCCATCTCCGGCATCGCTGAGAACGAAGGTGGGAACTTCGTCTGGGTCGGGGTTGAGCCGGGAATCGACGGCCAGTGTGTCCCCGTTGGCCGTCACGAATTCGAACGACACCTGGAACGTTGCTGACGTCTCGTCCAGGAATTTGCCCATCTCAAACACACCCGAGCCATCGTACCGGCCCAGTGGGAACGATCTCCCGGAAAATTCGTAACTGGTCGTTTCGCCGGTGACGAGCGGCACACCTGGAGAACTGCCACGGCCGACGACTCCGAAAGGGACTTCTCGAGTGGGAGATACGGCCCGCGCAAAAGCGGACTGGAGGAAATCGCCCAGAGCGAACGAGGAAGCACTGGGCACTTCACGGTCCTCCAAAGCTGTGACTTCCGGACGAAAGTTGTTGTGACCTGGGACACGCCGCCCGCGATTGCCTGGGCTGGGTTTCGGGCAGCGGGTGTTCGGAACGAATCGGTCTAACCAGTGGAAAAGTGAGACGAACAAGATGGTTGCTCCTAAATAACGATCTGCTGGAAGAACAATCACGAAGCAGCTTGGGCGCGCAGACCCTGCACCCAGATTGCTTCTTGCTCTGGTAAGGGAGAATGGTCAGACTGAGATGAGTGCATCCCGACAAACAAGCGGGTCATGGGGCCGACATTTGCGACGCGCGCAAGTCGTCCGGTGTCAAGTTCCCTTGACAACTTCACCATGCGCCGCAACCGAGCGCAACTCACCTGTGGTTTTTGGACTGAATCAAAAACTCGATTGGAGGGCTATTACTGGTTATGATTAAGGGAGAATTTTGGTTTAAGTTAATGAAATTAAACTCAATGTCAAGTTGGGATACTAAAAAAATGGAGAACTATGGATGGGCAACAGGTTTGGAAAATAATCCACTACGAGTGAATCCTACTACGATTCGCTAACTCGCGGAGACCCTGGACCTCCACGTCCAAAAGGTCATTTCAACTAAAAGACACCTTTTTTGAATGCAACATGTACTCTCATTGATCGGAGGCAACAATGATTATTCGGCATTTCATCATTTCTATTGCGTTCTTATCAGCTTATTGTTTGTCCTGCTCGGACCTCGATGCAGAAGAAATTGTCATACCGCAGATAGACGGCCCGTGGTGGACAATAGCGGGTAATCCGGACTTGGGAAAATTCCATTCCAAAAAGCAGCAACCTGTTGATTTTGGCATTTGGCAGGCGGCCGATGGAACGTGGCAACTGTGGTCGTGTATTCGGCACACGAAGTGTGGGGGCAATACCCGACTATTTTATGGTTGGGAAGGACGGGACCTGACCGACAAGAACTGGAAGCCGCTGGGAATTATGATGCAAGGTAAGCCCAAATACGGCGAATCGATTGGTGGGCTGCAGGCTCCACATGTGATCAAGCATAAGGGCCTATATTACATGTTTTACGGCGATTGGGAGAACATATGTCTGGCCACAAATAAGGACGGCAAGAAATTTACACGCCAAGTTCGCAAAAATGGACGCACGGGTATGTCTAGCGAAGGCAAAGGAGAACATGCTCGTGATCCGATGATTCTAAAAGTCGGAAAGAAATTTCATTGTTACTACACGGCTCACTCCTTGCGTTCACCCAAAAAGAACCATCGAGGAGTGAACTACTGCCGAATTTCGAAAGACCTGAGAAATTGGTCCGAGTCCAAGAAAGTCGCCGAGGGAAGTGCCTATCGCAAGGGACCGTATTGCGCGGAGTGCCCTCATGTCGTTTTCTATCCCAAAGCAAAGTCCTACTACTTGTTCAATACTCAGCGTTATGGTCGCAACATGCATACAACGGTATTTCGTTCCTCCGATCCGCTTTCGTTCGGCATCAACTCTAACAAAAAGGAAGTGACCACATTACCGGTGACCGCTCCGGAAATCATTCTCCACAAGGGTCAATACTATATCGCGTCGTTATTGCCGAGTTTGAAAGGAATCCAATTGACAAAATTGAAGTGGACCAAGGTTCAGAGAACATCTACTTCGGATCATTAACCATGTCGCAGACGCAAGACTACCCTGAATCCAACTGTGTGTTTCGGCTCCTCAAGATTGGACTTGTCATCATCGAACATCCGCTGCAGTCCGACTCCTTCATGATCGTGCGCCCAGTAAGTTTAGCCGGCCCAGAGTTCCGAGGTTGGAAAAGAGCTGTGAATGTTGGTATGGGAGGAACATTCCTGGCAACAAATGCCCCTCCTGCGATGTTGCAGCCACGACAGGAGGGTTGGGTGGTTGAAATTAGCGATGCCGCGGCTCCTGGCCCTGGTCCAATTTGGTTTCACGAAACATTCGAGAAGGCCGAAGACGCGGTTAATGCAATTGAGGGCTGTTTCTTCGGTACCCTCGTGAACAACCAAAACGAGTCTCTTGAACAATTTTACGGAACTCGTGAGAGAAACAGGTAAACTGTGGAGTTTCACATAAAAACTAACAAGCGAGAAACACAAATGTCACCGGATAAAAGTCCACAAGAAGGTCGAACGCCGCTACCAGTATTGCGGTTAACTGCTTCGAACACTGGTGACTCTGCCACAGCTCGCGTCCAGATGAAGATTGGTGATGAACCGGTAGCAATGGAAATCACCGTTCCAAAGGACCCGACTTCTATGGAAACGCTATTGCCAATCTTCCAAGGATTCACAAATGCGGTCGTTGATCTTTCGGTTCAAAAAATAGAAGAGAAAGGCTGGCAAATCTCGTGTCAGAAAGGTTGTGGAGCTTGCTGCCGTCAGTTAGTTCCTGTCTCGGCATCTGAGATGAGGGCGTTAGCGGCACTCGTCGACAACCTTCCCGAACCGCGACAATCCGAAGTCCGAAAGCGGTTCGGCGAGGCTGTAGAAAAGTTAGATGCAGCAGATCTACTTTCTCCATTCCGGTCCAACGACGAGATCAAGGAAGATGAGATCAAATCCATTGGGTTAGACTATTTCGATCAAAAGGTTGCCTGCCCTTTTCTCGAAGACGAATCCTGCTCGATTCACCCGAATCGTCCCCTAGCATGTCGTGAATATTTAGTGACCTCACCCGCCGAAGAGTGCCAACGCCCAACTCCCGAAACAATTCATCGTGTACCGCTCCTTGCTCATCAAGCACGGTCGCTCCGAACGATGGACAAGAAACGAACGCCAGATACCAAAGTCTGGATGCCTCTGGTGCTCTCCCTCGAATGGGCCTACTCTCACACTGTTTCACCACCTCCCGAGTCCGGGCCGCAGATCGTCACCGAATTCTTTTCCCAATTGGCGGGACGTCCTGACCTCGCAGATAATCTTCATCCCAGCGGGAGTTCCGAGTCACAAGCTGATGTCTAAAGGAACTGAAACCAGTTCGATTTAGCTTGGAATGTGCTTACGCCCGCACAGGGACACGATGAAAGCAGGAATGCCACTTGGCCGGACTTTCAACGTCGAACGGAACTAACTCAGGCTGTTGGGGTTTATTATTTATTGATCCCAATGGAAGTACCGTCACACATTTTTCTTGGGACTTTGTCCCATAGGAACCAACTTAAGGCGTAAGTCTTGGTCGGAACAGGAGTTGCCTCGTCGAAGGGCGTTTGCGTCTCTTCTTGCGAGGAGGCAACTTCTTGAGTTTCTCCTGGATGGCTTGCAGGACCTCGACCAAATCCCAACCCAAGGCCAACGCTTCGAGCACAACTAATGCCCTGCTCAGAACGACTTTCAACGCCCGAGTCGGACTGTGCCGGGCCAACGGACCTCCGCCCAACAACACAAACCAGTTACAAACCAAAAGGCCCAACATCTTCGCATAGAATTCGCACAAAACACGATACCCTCGACGGCCTTGGCTTTGACCCAAACCACCGATTCCTTTCCAGCGTTTGAAAAGGACCTCGATTTGCCATCGAACACGATAAAGCACACACGCCTCGGGCACACTCAACTGATCC
>CAYYUU010000538.1:0-5779 GCA_964474955.1 uncultured Alcaligenaceae bacterium
AGCTTCGGTTGCTACCTTCGTTCGCGAAGACGAATGTTCCGATTCGGGTCAGGTCGGTCTGGAAGGCGAGGACCATCAGGTCGGCCATCAATCGGATGTGCTCGCCGAAGTCGCGAGGAGTGCCTGCCGGTCGGGTCATCGCCGGCCCTTCGTCGCCGTCGGTGGTAGTGGATGTTGTGATGCGACCTTCGATGTCTCGCACGCCCGTCAAGTATTCGTCGAGACGTCGGCGATCGTTCGAGCCGAGGCGAGTGCGAAGTTGGTTGGCGTCTTCCTTCACGAAATCGAGGATGCTTCGGTTGTATTGCTCGCGGCGATTTCGTGCCCGAGCCGTTTCGCGGCGATTTTGATTTCCGAAGAGTCGGTCAAACACTTGCCGAGGATTCACTTCCTTCGGGTTCGGTGTCGAAGGTGTTCGCCACGACAAGTTCGAAGAGTACGCACAGCTATATCCGGAGTCGCAGTTCCCCGCGAGCCGTCCGCCTTCGCAACCGATTTCCAAGGACGGGAAGCGAGTGTGTTGTCCAATCGCGCGAGCCGCAACTTGGTCGATCGATTGCCCACCTGGATGTCAGCACCGTGAGTTTTACGCGGCTGGCATCCGGTCAAGAAACTCGACATCGCCCGAGCGTGGTCGCCGCCACCGTCACCGTTGGCGCGAGCTTTGTCGAGCGTCAAACCGCTCAACACGAGCATGTCGTCTTTGACCGCCTGGAGTGGTCGCAAGACGGCTGGCAATTCGAAATTCGTGCCGAGCGCGGAGGGCGTCCATTCTTCCATGTTGATCCCGTTGGGGACATACAAGAAAGCGATTCGCTTGGGAGCCGCCGTTCGCTCGTTCGCCAGGAGAGTCGGCGTCATTTCGAGCCCGGGAACCATCGCGTCCAAAAAAGGCAAAGCGAGCGATACGCCCATGCCCTTCAAAACGGTCCGGCGAGAAATTGGATTCATGGTCATGGGATTCGACCTCTTGAGGGATGTTTTGGTTAGTGGTTATGGGCTCAAAATCCATGATTGAGCCAAGATTCCTACGAATACTCATTTCGAGGCATCTTCAACAGGTTTCGACTACAGCGCCTGTGTGCCTCGCGTGTATTGAACGAAGATCCGAGCGGTTGGTTGCAGCGTTTCTTTGAGGTAGTACCATTGCTCGTCGCCTTGTCTATGGTAAACACCATCTACCGTTTCCGAATCAACTGGGTCTGGCCGATTCTCGAAACTGACAACTTCAAGATAAGGTGTCTCCTTTGCGTGAATCGTGAGCTTATTCTTCGTCCGATCCCATTCGACTCGGATGCATTCCAGACCGGCGAGAGCCAGATCGGGATGCCTCAACTCACTGGACTCTTGGACCGGAACCGACAACTCGATTTCCTCAGTTATCGACTTGACCAACAACCCGAAGTCTGTGACGAGTGTGGCAACGGAACCGTCTTCGGTCAGGCCAAAATACGAAGCGTAGTACCCGTCGCCGATACCTGTGGGAAAAGACACAATGTTAGCTCCCGTTTCGGGATCGAGCGTACTCGATCTAGCGGGGTGGTTCGGGTCCGTTGCCTGTTTCGGTAGAAATAACGCCTGGAACGAAGGCGGCATTATCGCGAGCATCTTTTCCCAGTTTAGTTTGCCGGAGCGAGCAAGTTCATCGAAAGCGGCGAGATAACCTTTTCTTTGCGCCGCGAGGCTCTTGACTGCGATTTCGTCGAGGAAGGCCCCTCTTCCTCCATCAACACCGTAACCAAAATGACAGCCCGGATCTAACTCGCTCAGTTCCCATCCGGGACGCAAAGCCATTTCCCACTCGGCGATTGGTGAGTCAAGAAAACGCACCGCAGCGCAGGCAACTCTCCCGTCTAGATGAGGGTAGTCGGGAGAGACAAGGAGCGAAAGCAAGACCGGGTAACATCCAGGCGAACACACACGAGTGAAAGCCGGCTGTTCCTCCATGAGCACATTAATCGGTTCGCAAGCAACGATCCGGCCCGTCGGTAAGACAATTTTCGAGGCTTCGACAACCCGTGACTCGAAATCCCCAAAGCGTTCGTCATTGCAAAACGCACGCCGAAAATCAGGAAAGGCAAAACGGTTCGCTTCATTTTGTTCCATTTTGTTCCCGTCGTTCCGCAACCTCGAACGGTTCGGGCTGAACTCAAGTCTCTCGCATCTCACCTTCCAGAGTCACCTGTTTATTTCTTGGCAGTAGCCTTCCGCATCTGGAAAGGCGTACTTTGCACGATTCCGTTGACCAAACTCGAAAACCGGTAGTTGTTCTTGGCCATTCGGTCGTGAATCTCGTTGATCGCACAACGGTCGTAATACTCTAAACCCCGACCAAGGGCATAGGTAAGCATCTTTTCTATCGCACAACGACGAAATTCTTTTCCCTTGGCTTTAATGAGAACGGACCGTAGCTCTTTCGGGCCCTTAAACTTTTCGCCAGTGGGAAGTTCGCCCGAGGCGTCAATGTCGAATTTTCCGTCCTTCTCTCGCCAGGCTCCGATACCGTTAAAGTTCTCCAGTCCGAACCCAATCGGGTCCATCCGTTGGTGACACGAAGCACACGTTGGATTGCGGCGGTGGATTTCGAGACGTTTGCGGAGCGACCCCGACGCGACCGTCTTCTTGTCTTCGGGCAGTTCGGGGACGTCCGGCGGAGCGGGCGGCGGCGGAGCGTTCAAGATATTCTCAAGAACCCACTTCCCGCGCATCACGGGCGAAGTTCGTGTGGGATTGGACGTCACGGTCAAAATGCTCGCGTGCGTCAATATGCCTCCCCGGCGTGCGTCCTTGAGTTCGACCTTTTGGAATTGTTCGCCGCGAATCCCTGGAATGCCATAATGTTTGGCGAGTCGTTCGTTGACGAACGTAAAGTCCGAGTCGAGCAACTCCATGATGCTGCGGTCTTCTTTCATGATTGCCTGGAAGAACAATTCGGTCTCGCGGACCATCGCCTCTCGCAACTTATCGTCAAAGTTGGGGAAAGCATCCGGATCTGGATTGACGGCTTTTACGCGAAGGTTTCGTAGCTGGAGCCACTGACCCGCAAAGTTTTTCACCAACGCCTCGGATTTCGGGTCGGCGAGCATTCGCTTGACTTGTTGCTTCAGTATTTTCGGATCGCGCAGTTGTTTCTTGGCTGCGAGTTGGAACAACTTTTCGTCGGGCATGCTGCTCCACAAGAAATACGAAAGCCGCGACGCCAACTCGAAATCGCTGACCGGATGGCCCGACTTTCCTTTTTCGGCGGGTCGGTTCTTTTCGACCCGGAAGAGGAAGTGCGGCGAAACGAGGATCGCCTTGGCGGCGATTTTAATTCCGACCTCGACCGAGTCCTTGTTCTTCTGGGCAAGTTTGACGAACCGCATGAGCCGATCGACCTCAGCATCGGTCACGGGTCGGCGGTAGGCTCGGCGGGCAAAGTCGGCGATGATGAGGCGAGCGGTCTTTGTATCGTTCTTGTCGTTCAACTCGCGAGTGAGAATACGCCGGAACGTTTTGGGATTGTTCCAGGCGGCGTCGACGACCTGTTCGGCGGAAGCCAGATACTTTTCGACGAGCAGCGGCGAGAGCGTCAAGACGTCACCGATGTTGTCGAAGCCGTAGCCGACGTCGTCCGATGGAAACGTTTTCGCGGGCTTGAAGTCCACGCCGAGGAGATCGCGGATGGTGTTATTGTATTCGGCCTTGTTCAAACGCCGGATCGTGGGCCTACCGGGGTTTGGGTCTTTGCCGCAATCGACCTTGAAGACGTCCTGATCGATCCAGCGCAACACGGAGTCGTATTCGCTGAGGCTCGGTCGTTTACGTCCCTTGGGCGGCATCTCTCCCGAACGGATGACGTGCGCGACTTTCTCCCAGAGTTTCTTGTTCTGGACCGCAGTCTTTTCCGTCGTGAATTGGTGGAACGTGATGTCTCCGCGTTGCCGTCGCTTCCCGTGGCAGTCGGCGCAGTGTTGCTTCAAGAACGGTTGAATGTCGCCCGCGAAAGAGACCTTCTTTTCCTTGCCTTGTTGAGTGCTTTCGTTCTCGGCGGGAAGGTTTCGCAGAAATGGCGAAATGGTTCGTTCGGGCCGTTGGATCGACTCACGCGGTGGGGTCGATGGAGCGGGTTCCGGAGCCGGACGCATCGCAGTCAACAGGATGGGCAGCGCAAGCACGATGGGGATCGCTATATACTTCAACCGAGGTTGCATCAAAAGAACTCCAAAGGAGTTGCGGGGAGGGTCGTGGATGAGGTTGCGGGTCTGGAGGGATTTTCCGTCGGTTCATTATAGCCGCAAGACCGGTCCAAGTCCAAGGGTTTCGGAGTCAGATGCCTGGAGTAACTTGCGGTCATTGTCAAGCGCACGAAAACGAGCCGACCAATTCGTTTTGGTCGGCTCGTAGTTTTTCTTGATCGTCAGACCGGCTTACTTGTGGATGCTGTGGCAAGCCTTACAGTTGATAGCTTTCCCGAGACCAGGAGTCTTCTTTCCGGCCTTTGCGGTCTTGACGATTTTCAGGATCGTGCCGGTGCGCTTCTTCCAGTCGCCTTTGTTGTCGCTGGGGGAAGGGTTGGCGGCAAGAGCAGTGTAATACTCGACGAGCGCCTTGACTTCTTCTTCACTGGCCCTCCCAGAGATCACTTTCTTATGGAGCCCCTTCTTGTGGGCCTTCATGACTTGTTTGACCGTGTATTTCGGCTTCTTGTCTTCGCCGACACTCGGAACGGAAGCAGCATTGGTCACGAGAACGCAGAAGAGAGCGAGAGCGAGACCGGAAACGACGTAACGCATGTTTGAACCCTCACAAGAGTCAGTCACCGACCCTCCGCATACCACATTACAGAGGGTCACAGAAATCGATCCATCTGGTGTCTGGAGACGCCCTTGCTATCCCCACCAGATGGGAGAAATCACACCAAAACGGTGATTCCACGGCTGGGCTGGTTTTTCCAAACTAATGGACTGCACAGCCAAGATGATTATTCAATGAAATCTTCTTCTTAAATCGCGATCTTTCCGGCCCGCGATGTTGACGGCACAGGCGGACGATCTCCACACCTGCGTCGTTCCTGACGAGACCGTTTCGTCCCTGAGAAAATGGGAAAAGCGGGATAGAGTTGTAACTAAATAACAAGTTCCAGGCAGATTCGTCAACTATGGAATTTCGATAAGTGGAAAATTTCACGAAAGCCTATGCGTGATATGAGCCGGGCCAGCGGAACGCTTCTTCCCCGAATCCTCATACATCTTGCCCTACTCGCACGAAGCGCTCATGCCTTATAATAATCTTTCGCTAACGAAAATCGCATTCGTTTCCCGGCAGCTACAGACTCTACCGAGCTGCCTCGCGGAAACGGGAGACGGAGTGAAACATAGATGAAACGCGCGGACCTGCGGAATGTGGCAATCATCGCCCACGTTGACCACGGCAAGACAACGCTGGTCGATCAAATGCTGAAGCAATCGGGCCTTTTCCGGGAGTCCGAACTCAGGCAAGAACGAATTCTCGATTCGAACGACCAGGAGCGAGAACGCGGAATCACGATCCTCGCGAAGAACATTGCGTTGCAACTCGGCGATACGAAGGTCAACATCCTTGACACGCCGGGCCACGCGGACTTTGGTGGGGAGGTCGAGCGAGTCCTTCGCATGGCCGACGGGTGTTTGTTGTTGGTCGATGCCGCCGAAGGTCCTCTGCCGCAAACGCGATTCGTGTTGAAGAAGGCGTTTGCTCTGGGCCTCAAGCCGATCGTCGTCGTCAACAAGATCGCCCGTCCCGACGCGCGGGCTGAGGA
>CAYYUU010000539.1:0-5777 GCA_964474955.1 uncultured Alcaligenaceae bacterium
TTTTCCTTTTGGGCGTTGACGTAACTCTTGCCCAGGAACTCGACGAGCTGTTGAGTTACAGAGGCCGCGAGAGGGGCGAAGATGAGATCAAAAGCATTGATGGCACCACCCAACAACACCGCACCCGTGATCGAACCCACTTCAAGTGCGAACTTTGTGCTCCGTAACGTATTCAATGCCACCGGATTCTTTTGCAGTTCTTCGTAGATGGCCCGCGCGGTCCGCTCGACTTCTTCCGATTGAGCCAGGTGAAAGGCTGCGAGCCCTTGCTCGAACCGAGCCATGATTTGGTTCTTCAACTCACCCTGGAACCCGCTATTTATATGATTCCATAAACCGTGCGTCCCGGCTCGGCGAGCGGCTTCCTTGTGAAGCATGTCGACCCAGCCATGGATCGCTCGTTCCAAAACAGGACGTTCGGGAACGGTCGGCGCGTCAGGCCGTTTCAAGGCCCGCGTGAATAAGTTTTTCAACAACCGGTACGGAGTTCGCACCACATATAACGCGCTGCTGACGACCTTTCCGATGCCCGGCAATTCCAACAATTCGAGCAACTTCACGAGGGCCTGATCAAACCGATGGAATTTCTCCGTCGCGAGGTATTCCTGCTTGTAGCGGTTGTCGAATTCTGCTTGGCCGTTGTGGACGAGGGTTCTCCACGTATCGAGCGCCTGCAGGTCGCTCTTGGCGATGCCGAGTAGATTTTCTTGCTGGGACAACAGATAGTCTTTGGCCAACCGGACCGAACGTTGGCGTGCGGCCAGCGGCGGACTGCAGAGAACCTGGACCTGGTTGAGCAACGGAATCTGGAACCGACGTGCGTGCTTCAGCGGGTCGGCGAGTTGCTCGGGCGTCATGTGCGGCAACGCCATACACGGGACGTTTGCTCCGCCGAGTTTATTGAGCACCTCGGCCCGAAAATGCTCGATGAAAGCCTGCGAGTTGGCCTCTTTCATCTTTGTCAAAACAACGATGACCGGCTTGTGCGACTGGATGAGCATTTTCAAAAATTGCGTCGGAACTTCGTCGTTGTAGCGTTCGTCGGACGCCACATACACGATCAAGTCGGCGAGTGCAGACACTTCGATGAGTCGCGGAATGTATCCCGTCGCCACCCACGTCGTCATGTCCGGACAGTCCCAAACGACGAAAGTTTGCAACAGCCCCTGGGTGTCAGAATCCACGGGAACACGCCGCACTTGGTAAACGTCTTTATCAACGTTCGACGGTGCCGGTTCCGTCAGTCGCGTCAACGGACCGAGAAAATTGTGATGAGCCGGCCACGTTACTTGTGCCGTCGACGATGTATATGCGACAGGGTGCCGCGTGAATCCGGCTTGCGGATTCGCCTCGGCGATGATCGTCCCGGCGAGCAAATTCGCGACGGTACTTTTCCCAGCCCCCGCGCCACCCACGACGACAACGTGCAGAGGTTGGGCGGGCTGGTTGTTCAGGAAAGGCCCGATCAAGTTTCGAACCAGGCCACCGGCGTATCGTAAAAAATTCGCCTGCTGCGCGAGCCCTTGTTGGCCCCGACAATGTTTTTCGAGCCAACCGAGATCTTCGGCCAGCTGGCTCGTCAAGCCGCGATAGGCCCCGACTTCTTGTTGTTCGTTCGTCGCCTGGGTCACGGATTTTAGATCCTTCTCGAAAGGTCGTAAGAAGATGCGTAGATCTATAGTATATCGCGCGTTTGTGGTCGGAGACAGGTTTGGGCGAGTGCTCCGGTGACGAGAGGGAATCTTCGCACGACGGTTGGAGGGAAATTGCGTTGTCTGCGGGCGACGACCTGGGAGGATTTTGGGCGAGTGCGCCTTCCCTTGTGGGAAGTTATTCGTCGGTGGCGAGACGGCATAAGCGCCAGAGGTGGTCGTCTCTCAAAATTCAACGAACGAACAGTCTTGTCACGCATCGATCTGTTCGTAAATCCCATTCCGGTCTTTGGTCTGTTGTTAGATGGCGTCGATCACCGCAGCTTCGGATCGCAGCGAAAATAAGTTCCCTTTTTGGACCGTAGGACACGTTTCTTAACCTGTCCAAGAATTCAACGGGCCCGTTGAGCAACAGGAACTCAATGATTGTCCGTTTTCTCAAAATTCTTGGCCCCGTTTCTGGGGAGAGACTTTAAGTCGAACGCCGACCATCAAACCGCAGATCCATCCATTTCGCGTTTCGCGTGCGCCGTGGCCCAAACGAACACCTCGGTCTGTCTGTTTGGGCATGGAGATTCTCCGAGGCTCGAACGAAGCAGGGGAGATGACCTTTGTTTCGTAGATGCGTTTTTCCAGCGAAAAGTGCAAAACGTGTACGCAAAAAGCGCAAAACCCCTCTAATCTAAGGTTTTGCGCTTTTTGCGTACACGTTTTGCCCCTGGCGAGAGCATTTTCGAATGGGCGTTTTTCCGGCGAGCAAGCGAAAACCCACAAAACCCACAAAACCCACAAAACTCCCTAACGCAGAGGTTTTGTGGGTTTTTGTGTATGCGATTACAACGTCCGTTCCTAAAAACACATCGAAGCGAACCGCGAGGTAGACTCGACAGAATCAAAACCTGCAGAACGGACAACGAGAGAGTACGCGTTCCAAAACCGACCCTGCGGTCCAAATAGAAAACTTATTTTCGCGGCGATCCTTACGACTTGGTGTAACCGGGATGAACAAGTAGCCACTCGCTGCAAGGGCGTTGACGCAACAAGGATTGATCGGTGGAGGGCAATCCAAAAGCACGACGTCACAGTCCGGTGAGATTCGCTTTTGGTGAAGCCCTTTACGCCAAAGTAAATTCCAAAGTCCAGCACTCTGCCCCTCCTTTCCTCGCCTTTCACCCTCTTCGGAATTTGTTCGCTATCCTGCCAGGTCTCTCGTAAGCTGGATTCCAACTCCGACCTGTTGGGAATTTCCCTGTGTGGCACATCGCCATTCATACCCGACGACTTTGTTACTTTTTCCAAGACGTACTTCAAAGGAGGCGACTTGTGCGCAAGTTAGCAATTGTATTGGCGTTCGTATGGGGAATGATGATCACCCCCCAAGCTCAAGCCGAAGTGAAGCTCCATGCCATGTTCTCCGAAGGCATGGTGCTCCAACGAAACGCAAAAGTTCCCGTCTGGGGAACGGCCGACAAGGGCGAAAAGGTTACCATCTCGATCCAGTGGGAAACGACGAAGAAAAAAGACGGAAAGGTGACCAAGAAAACGATGGAGCTGACCCGCGAGACCGAAGCCGACAAGAAGGGTCGCTGGATGGTCTACTTGAATGACCTGCCGGCGGGCGGACCTTACAAGATGACGGTCGAGGGGTCGAACAAAATCACGTTCAACGATGTCCTCGTGGGTGAAGTTTGGATTTGTAGCGGGCAGTCCAACATGGAATGGCCATTGAACAGAACGCGAGACTGGCAGAAGGCCGCCAAGAAGGCCAAGAACCCGATGATCCGCTTGTTCCGCGTTCCCAAGTTCCGATCCAACGAGCCGCGAGAGGAATTCGGCAAGGACAACCGCGCTCCGAAAAATCTCCCGGCCGAGTGGGTGAAGCCAACGCCAGAGAACGTGCCAAACTTCTCCGCCGTCGGTTACTATTTCGGACGCGACCTGCAAAAGGCCCTCAAAGTCCCCGTCGGTTTGATCCAATGTGCGTGGGGTGGAACGGCAGCCGAAGAGTGGACGAGCAAAGACGTCCTGCAGAAGAACAAGTTCCCCAAGCGAGGTCGACAAACGACGCTCTACAATGGCATGTTGAAGCCGATTCAACCGTATGCCATTCGAGGCGTGATCTGGTACCAGGGGGAATCGAATGCCGGAAACATTGGTTCGGCGAAACAATATTTGCAAGTCTTTTCGGCGATGATCAAGAACTGGCGAGCCGATTGGGGTGGCGAAAAATTCCCATTTCTGTTCGTCCAACTCGCTCCGTGGAACCGCCCCAAGACACCTTCGTGGGCCTTTCTGCGAGAGTCGCAACTGAAGACGTCGCAGAATCTCAAGAACACCGGAATGGTCGTCATCACCGATTATGGTCATCCGACGGACATTCACCCCGTCGACAAGGAACCCGTCGGAAGTCGCCTGGCTCTGGCCGCCCGAGGGATCGCGTACAAAGAGCCGATCGTTTACTCCGGCCCGGTTTACGACGAGATGAAAATCGAAGGCAACAAAATTCGTCTGTTCTTCCGTCACGTCGGCAGCGGTCTGAAGGCGAAGGGAAAAGAACTCAAAGGATTTACGATCGCAGGCAAGGACATGAAGTTCGTTCCGGCTAACGCCAAGATCGACGGACGAACGGTCGTCGTTTCGAGCGACGATGTGATGAATCCCGTCGCCGTTCGCTTCGGTTGGGCCAACTATCCGGAAGTCAACTTCTATAATGCCGAAGGATTGCCGGCGACACCGTTCCGAACGGACACGGACGCCAAGAACGACAAGAAAAAGTAGAGTGCCGGTCACGAGACTTCGCCTTCGCTATGGGGGCGAAGTCTCTTCCCCAAAATACAGAGAAGGAGCCGTCCATGTCGTCCGATTCCCCAATAGTCGGGCCAGCCCAGCTCATGGGGCAGGCCGTTCCGGAAGCCCTGGAATTGTTGAACGAGATGGACGCGGACAACGTGTTGCCCGAGAGCGAAGTCGAGTTGCATTGCTCCATGACGGAGCAACTTTCTCTCAGTGGGTATCCCGCGTCGCAAATGCTCACGACCGTCTACGACACGGATTTGGAGGAAGATCATCCCGACGTAGATCTCCCCGGTGTCGTCCTCGAAGATTATCTGGGCGGAGGCGGGCAAGGCTGGGTGTATCTCGGGAAAGTGCGAGAAACTGGAAAGATCGTCGCCGTGAAGATCATTCGGCGAGATAGCGCCTCCGCGAGAGCCGCTGCGGCCCGCGAAGCCGAGTTGTGCTCCCGAGTTCGGCACCCGAACTTGCTGCGAATTTTTCGGTCTCAACCGGCAGGACGATTTTGGGTCGTCATCATGGAACTCATTCGCGGCCAAGAACTCGGACGGGTAGAGCTGAGTTCGGAAGAATTACGGCGTTGTTGTCGTCATTTGGCCGACGCCCTGATTGCGTTGCACACGCAAGACATCGTCCACTGCGACGTGAAGCCCGCGAACATCTTGTTGCGAGCCCGCGACAAAGCTCCCGTCTTGGTGGATTTTGGTTTGGCCCAAGACTTGAAGAACCCACAACCCACAAAAGGCATCTCCGGGACGCCGTATTTCATGGCTCCGGAAAGTTTTCGCTCCGAGTCGGCCCACCCCGCCTGGGATGCGTATTCGCTCGGCGTCACTACTTCGATTCTGTTGGTCGGCAAGGTGGATCGATTTTCCAGCCTGAATTCTCTGCACTCGGCGAAGCTGTCAGGATACTTTGATTCGGTACTTCAAGATGCTTTGGGAAAACTCGATCCGAATGACATCCGGGGATGGTGTCGCGAGCTTCTTGCGGGAGAACCAGAACAACGATTGAACGCTCTGCGGTCGGCTTGATCAGGGCCGAGGAAGAATTTCGCTCCTGAGGCAAAACTGGGGGCATAGCTTTCGGGGGCTTGCGGATCGAGGCGGGGGAACGTGTCTTGCGCAGTTCAACACCAAAGACAATTCCGAATCAAAAAGTAAACCCCGCCCAACCGCTCCACAATTCTTCTCTTGACGTTTGATTCGATTTCTGATCTACGTCCCAATCTTCTTGCAACCACAACCGTCAGAAAATCGTCTCCACGCAATCCCAGATAAGCAGTAGTTTCTTGGAAAACACAGATGTTTGACTGAGTCGTTGAATTGGTCT
>CAYYUU010000540.1:0-5772 GCA_964474955.1 uncultured Alcaligenaceae bacterium
GCAACGATCGCGGAAGGTCGCGGCGGTCGCCTCGCATTCCGGACCGGTCGGATTGGATTCGATTTTTACTCGCCCGGCTCGGAAGTTCCCGGTGATCATCATTCACGGTGCCAAGGACAAACTATTTCCGGTCAAGTGGGCCAGAGACAACAGCAAGCAATATCGCAAAGAAGGCCACGTCGTCAAGTATGTCGAGGTCCCCGAACTGAATCACTTCTGGGCTGGCGAAGAGATCAATGAAACGATTTGGAAGTTCTTTGCGAAGCACCCACTCAAGGCGAAACCTTGAGTAAGTGTTCTGGCTCTCATTCGTCCGCTCACATGTCGCAGTGAATGATATCTGCAATTTCTTCAGAGATGGGATACGGACGTTCTGCAGGCAACAATGACTCATCCCGCGAGGCCCGAATCTGTTCGGCCAAGTCCGTTACCTCGGTGAGTCGCACGATCCATTCGTTGACATATTTCTCCACAGCGAACCCCGAGAGCCCGATTTGGATTGAACGATATTCCAGCTTTCCAAGATCGATGTCTCGCTCCGGGTCCCATTGAATTCGAACCGGCTTGGATTTGTCGATGTTGTCGCCGTGACTCAGGCTCGCGTTCCGCAGTGCCCACTCGAAGCCATCTCTTGTAATGTCAATCGCAAGAATGCGTCGTTGTCTCTCGTCCTTTTGTCCCCAACCACTGCGATACATCATCCAGAGAAATGACGGCTTAATCCAGGTCATCCGAGTCATGCTGAACGGCGGCACGAATGTCCCAGCCGCCAACGCTGCATCTGCAATCTCATCGTTATACGCTTGATACACCCGAACCGTATCGTCAAAAAAAACAGCTCGAATTTGGCGGTATGATACCTCAGGCATGTTTTTTTGTTTTAGGAGTAGTAGGCAGACTCCGTGTGCCGTTGTCTTTGATTTCGAGTGTCGCATTTCGCGGCACGAGGGAGCTGCCTTCGTTTTGTCCTGCTTTGGAGTGTGGTAGCGTGACGAAAATGGCACTTCCAAGGCCATTTTTGTTGGGGGTAGTTCGGAACTTACCCTTCCCCACCTGGACAATTCAATAGTTTTTGTTACTTGATTTGTTGTAGTTTCTGACGCCGCCACGCTCGCTGAAGCAAAAACAAAGCTCAGTCAATCATGCATTTCGCATTCCCAGCGTGTCTACTACTTTACCTCGCCGCGATACTTTGACCCGGCGCACCGCCCGAACGATTCGGGTCGGTCTTGGCAAGTTTGCTCGTAACGTTGGCGATTTCCATTTGGCGATCCGCGAGTTGGCGGAGTTCTCTTCGAATTCGCGGTTCGCTCGCTTGTTCGCCCTTGTATTGTCGACCGTAAAGTTTGGTTCGGCTGTTCAAGCGTTTTTGCATTGCCCGGATGAGTTTCAATTCCGCAAGACGATCGACCAACGGGGGCTTTGCATTTGGAGGCATCGGTGGTGTATTGGGCGGTGGGTTTTCGGCATTTTGCTTGGCCTTCTCCAGCGCTTCGATCATTTCTTCCAGGCTCGAGATGATGTCTCGCTCGATCCGCTGTGTGGCCTTGCCAACGTCCACCAACTCTAAACGCCCCCGAACGTTCGCGATGTCTTGCTTGAGGTGCAGGAACACGGTCGGGAACACGACGGCGGAGACATCGCCTTTTAACAACTCAAGGGCCTTGACCGCGTCGTTGTGGATGAGTTTTTCGGCCTCGGCAAGTTCCAGGGATCGCATGTTCTCCATTCGCGTTGGTTGCATCGGCTTTCGTTTTGCCATGGCATTGGCGATCGACGTCGTTCCCTTGTAAACGAACTTTTGCTGAACGAGCATTCGTTTGCAAAGCGCCAACAGACTGTCGCGTCGCTCGGCAGGGGTCTCCGGATTGTCCAAATCTTTCTTGCCTTTGAGGATCGCGAGGAGCCGTTGCAGATCTTCTGCGATTAGTTTTGCGTTGCGGTAGCTCTTGCTCAGCTTGGTCGTTGATTTGACGTCGAGTTTGTTCAGCCCCTCGACCATTTGTTCGAAGCGAGTCTGCAACGACGCATTCTTGGCGGCCTTCAATACCTCTCCGAGGACGGCAGCCCGTTTCTTGTCTGCCTTGTTTTTGCTACGTTCCAAACGCGTCTTGAGTCGAACGACTTGGTCCAAGAATTCCCCGAATTGTTCGGCGATGATGGCTTCCTTGACAGCCAGCCGAATTTTGGCGAGGTCGTCAAACTTGGGTTTCTTGGTCTTGGATTCTTGACCAATCGCAAGGCAGGCGATCAGGTTCAACGCCAACAAGGCGAGGACCGGTTTCGGCGAAAAGCAGGACATATCGAGGTTCCTCCCGTCTTTGTTCGATCAAAAACCGTAGGGCCTTACCAACCGTTCGGTAGTCATGAGTTGATTGTCTATGACGAGAAGCGAGAATAAACCCACAAACCGGATCTTCGGTGAAAAGGACGCGGAAATGCAGTTCCCATCGGGTTGCCGAAGGCAGGAACGACGAAACATCATCGGGGATCGTCGGGTTCGATTCCTTGTTCCAACAATTCGTTATCGTAATCCTCTTCGAGTTCACGGACCTTCGCGGCGAGTTCTTCGTTTTCCTCGATAATACTTGTGATTTCTAACTCCCTCTCGGTGCTTGCGGCTCGCAGCGCGTCGAGGTCCAAACGCAGCTGGAAAATTTTCGCCAGCCTCCGAGTAACGGCCTCGATGCTCATTGGGTTCGGGCCCTGGAGATATCCGGGAATTTCGACCACCAACGAAGCCATTTCGAGTCCCACCGCGTTGGCACGTGACAAGAGATAACTCGTGAACGAACCCGGACCCGAATAGCCGGTCTTTTGCAAGTCGTATTGTTGCATGTCGGAGAGCATCTTGGCATCGGAGCAGACGGCATAAAGGCGAGGTTGTCGAGTGTGCGGGACGGCACCACCGAACGAACCGACGAACAAAATTCGCTGTACACCCGCACGTTTGGCGAAGTCGAAGATGCAATCGCCAAACGTCCGCCAGTAGAGGTTGGGTTCCTTTCCCACGAACAAAAGCAGGTTGGCGTCTTCCACACAATAGAACTGGTTCTCGGGAAGGCTCATCGATTGGAGCAACCCGTCTTCGATCTCGATGTGTGGGCGAAACAGGGCCGTGAGTTCCATCGATCCCGGAAAGTTGTAGATGTAGAATGGTTCCGGGTCGATTTCGGCGACGAGGTCGGCGCTGAGAAAGTCGATGAGGTGCTCGACCGTCCCCGTCGAGACATCTCCCCCATCCATCCACCCGGAAAAACCAAGCACAAGGGTGGGATCTGTCAGTTGTGGGAATTTGTGGATTCGGAGAACATCGTTAGAATCTAACATCATAGCCCTATTCTACGCCAGCGGCACTCGCAGAGGCAACAACTCTCGGGAACGAAGGCACGGCTCTCGATCTTGGTTTTGTTTTTTTACAAGAAGCGCGCGCGAAGGATCTGTCTTTGTCCTTCGCGCGCGTTCCAGGCCTATCGAAAATGCCAACCGATTTCGCCCCCTACGCCTCAAAGACAGGCATCGATTTGTGAACCAGTTCGTTCGCATGGATGAGCGAGTCGGGCGTCCCGGCATCGGTCCAGTACCCTTCCAGAACGGAGTATCCGAATCGACCTTGTTTGAGATAATGATTGTTGACGTCGGTGATCTCAAGTTCGCCGCGTTCGCTCGGCTTGAGAGTCTTAATGACGTCGTAAACGTCGGGCGGATAAATGTAGATTCCGGCGACGGCAAAGTTGCTTTTGGGTGTCGGGGATTTTTCGACTATGCCGACAATCTTCTCGCCGGAGAACTCCGCGACTCCATAACGCTCAGGGTCGGAAACTTGCTTCAATGCTACCCATGCCCAGTCGGGGTGTTCGGAGGATTGATCTAGCATCGGTCGGAGGGGCGCGGCAAAGATGTTGTCGCCGAGGATCACGGCAACACGACTATCGCGTCCGAAGTGCTCGGCGAGTCCAAGAGCCTGGGCAATCCCCCCCGCTTCGTCTTGCACGCGATAGGTGAGGTTGCACCCGAACTCTCGCCCCGAACCAAGCAACTCGACGAAATCGCCCATGTGTTCGGTCCCCGAAACGAGCAGAATTTCCTTGAGGCTGGCCCCTGTCAGCTTCTTCAATGGGTGATAGACCATAGGATATGGACCAACGGGCAGCAGGTGTTTGTTGGTCACTTTCGTCAATTCGCCGAGCCGGGTTCCCTTTCCGCCCGCGAGTACAATGCCGCGTAGGTCCATGATTACCTCCGGAATTCCTTCCGCTCGATTCGTGAATGTCAGCTGGGGTCTCACGTGGCGTAATCGGAACGCCCTGCAGTTATTCTTTTTCGAATAGAAGAGACCAAACGACAAGTCAAGTGGGGAAAGAAAGGTGGAAGGCGAAAGGCGATAGGTGAGAGAAGGAGAGCCAATGCATCCGAGATTGACTGCGTTAATCGAGCGGTTCCGTAGCGCTCAGGATTTCGGGGTTGCAATCAGTACCGGAGTCCTTGGACCGACGCTCGGAGTGGGGCTCCCGACGAGTGGTCGGGATTGGCTTCGCATCTGTGGTGAGACCGGGCTCTACAATGTTCGGTGGATCAACGGCATCGAAGTTTACACCCACGGCTACGGAATCGAGTTGGACATCGATGGATTCAATATCGATTTCGATTGGGGCGAGAACGGCGAACCCGACGGCTTCGACTGGTGGCGACTGTGGAACTTCGCACGGAATAATCCCGACGGAACGCCCCTGCCCGATGACGCCGATGTGCGGCAATGGCTCGAAGAAGCGTTTGCGGCTGGAGAGTTGACCCGCGATCGGAATTTGTTTTATTCGCCGAGGCATCGGGCAATGGTTTTCGCTTGAGCAGGAATGGCGAATTTCTGGCTGTCCAAATCGTTGTGTTGTTTTGAGCCACGGAGCGGCGACATATTATAGACGTGGCCTCACGCCCACGTTAGAGTGCATGTTTTCTCTTACGTGGCCTCACGCCCACGCCTACAATATGTCGCCACTCCGTGGCTCAAACTCACAGACTGCTGCCAACAACAAAACATCCTTCGAAAACAACATGAACAAAACAATATTATCCACACTCGCAGCCCTTCTCGTTGTCGGCGGGATCGGCGCTGGCCTTGCCTGGAAATTTGGCTGGCTTCCGTTCGGTGTGACGCCGGTCGAAGAGCGTTCGCCCGATGATCCCGACGCCATCAAGAACAGCCCTTACATCAAGGTCGGGAAGAATGATTGGCCGTGGTGGCGCGGGCCAAATCGAAACAATATCGCCGAGGGTGATGTCCCACCAACGGGGTGGAGCGAGACCAAGAACGTTCTTTGGAAAGTGAAAGTTCCTGGGCGAGGACACAGTTCGCCTATCGTCGTGGGCGACGATATTTTTCTGACGACCGCCGACGATGGCGAGAAAACGATGAGCCTACTTTGCTTCTCCCGAAAAGATGGAGCACGCAAATGGGAGAAGAAAATTCATAGCGGCGGATTCATGCACAAGCACGAAGAGAACTCGCATGCGTCGGCTACACCCGCGTGTGATGGCGAGCGAGTGTTCACTGCGTTCATGGTGCAGGATGGAATCTGGGTTTCTGCCGTCGACCTTCGGGGAGAGATTCTGTGGCAAAAAAAGATCGGCGACTTTCAATCGAAACACGGTTTTGGTAGTTCGCCTGTGCTTTATAAATCGTTGGTCATTGTTCCCGGAGATAATTCCGGCGGGAGTTACCTTGTCGCGCTGGATCGGGTATCCGGAGATGTCGAGTGGCGAAAGAGTCGTCAT
>CAYYUU010000541.1:0-5758 GCA_964474955.1 uncultured Alcaligenaceae bacterium
CAGGCTTGTTTCCAAATCCGCACGGTACCGATTTTGGCCGTCAAAACTTATTCGGAATCCAAAGGAAAGAAAAAAGGCTGGCCTACTCCACGACCGAGGTCATGGAAGGCTCACGGACTCGCCGACGGTCTGCCTGCAAAGGCAGACTTAGAAACCGCGATCCGCGAGGTTGTTCCAGACTAAGTCTGCCTTTGCAGGCAGACCGCCGATCAGCGAGTCTGAAACAGCCTTCCTTGAGGTGCAAGGCAAACCAAACGCAGCGGCGACGCAACATCGCCAGGAAGCTAAGCACAGCCTTTTCCTATAGTAATATCACAAGGAGAATTCGCATCCAAGGAACTATCGCGCAATCGTTGATTCGGCAGGAACCGATATATGTTTTGGTCGTGGTGGAAGAGTAAACCGCTGTTACCCGATTTGTCGGTCGTGATGTACACGCGGTCAGGTTGTCATCTGTGCGACGTGGCCTGGGAAACACTCAAACGATGGCAACGCCAATACGGCTATGAAATGGAGTCGGTCAACGTGGACACGAATACGGAGTTGCGTGAGAAGTATGGAATGGAAGTCCCGGTGGTCGTTGTCGCCGGGCGAGTTCGATTTCGGGGACACGTCAATGAAGTGTTGTTGCAGCGATTGCTCGACGCGGAGGTCCAGAGGAAAAATATCTCCCGTGGGACCTCGGATCGATAAGATTTGTGGTGGGGTGGAGTGTCGTCTCGCAGTTGTCGCATGAATAGGTGTCGCATTTGAGAGGACTCCGGTAATCGTTGCCAACGCGACTCTTCTTGATCCGAACTCCCGAGTGAAAAGCGACTTCCCCTCGGCGTCATTTCGCGATCGTCCAAACTGTCACTACCCCTTTTCCCGCTGCCGCCAATCGATTGCCGTCCGGACTGAAAGCCACCGACCGGACGGCACTTTCCTTTCCACGAAGCACCGCTCTGAGTTTCCCGTTCTTGGCATTCCAAATGCGCACCGTGCGGTCGTCACTTCCAGAGGCTATGAATCTTCCCTTCGGATCGAATGACACCGAGGTGACATCGTTCGCATGACCTCGCAGGGTCAGCAATTCCCGGCCGGTCTTGGCGTCCCAAACTCGAACCGTATCATCCGTACTGCCAGAGACCACGTGCTTTCCGTCGGGACTGAATGACACCGAGGTGACAACGGCTTTGTGTCCTTCGAGGGTCACGATTTCTAGCCCCGTTTTCGCTTCCCAGATCACCGCGTAATTCTCCCCGTCGCCGGAGACGATACGTTTTCCATCGGGACTGAACGCCACCGAAGTCACGTCGTATTCGCTGGCTGGTTCGAGAGTATACAAGGCTTTGCGTTTCTTCAGATCCCACAACTTCAGCGAGTCGTCGGCGCTTGCGGACACGATGTGCTTTCCGTTCGGGCTGAATGCAACAGACGTGATGCTCTCATTGTGTTCGGTGAAGGTCTGGAGAACCTTGCCGGTCTTCGGGTCCCAAATTCGCAACGTCCCGTTCCACGTCCCCGCAACGATCCGTTTGTTGTCTCGGTCAAAGGCAACACTCGTGATTCCCTTTCCGTGACCATGGATCGTTCGCAGCAACTTCCCTTTGCGAGTGTCCCACAACCGGACGGTATCGTCCTCGCCTCCGGTGAGGATGTGTTTTCCGTCAGAGCTGAACACGACGGACGAAATCCATCCTCTGTGCCCGCGGAGAGTGAGGGCGGGATCGTTGGTTGGTTTGTTGTTCTCGGCGTCGCGCGGAATTAACGGGTAGTTGGGAGAAATCGCGAATACGATGGATGTCGTCAGGAATATGAGAGAAGTCATCATCTGTTCGGGCCTTTCCGCGCAAACGTGAATTTCATGGTGCCTTTCCTCACCTGATTGTAAGGGATGCAGAAGGCCAAGAACACAGTGAAGGGAGAAGCGAGGTTGGGGAACGTCGTTTCATCGCCGCATCCACGATTTTCCGATACACTGTCTTCAATAGCCCCAAATTTCAGGGATGGATTAAGTAGGAGCCATCGCTATTCCCGAAAACAGCATCCCATTGAGAGGACCGAAACATGTTATTTGGTGATATCGATTGGAACCGAGTATTAATGCAAGGTCTCATCGGCGGAGTCATCGGACTTGTCGTTGGGGTCGTCGTCTTTGTGGCCAAGAAGATGGGCGGAAAGGACAAGAAGGACTCCGACGATTAGCGAAAGAAACAGCCCTGCGCCGTTGTTCTCGGTTCGGATGCCATCATCGGAACCACAAAATGCATCAACAAATCGAAGAGATGAATGATGCTGAGCGAAACCTGATCACATCGTTTCTTGACTACGACGGAACAGTGAAGACCTGGTTTGTTGAGAAATTGTCGCCACCTCGAGTTTGGATCTGGCATTCCAACGATTGAGAGCATCTTTTTTCCGAAGTAAGGAGCACTATTATGTTTCGGATCGGTTTCGTTGCCATGTTGTTGTGGTTTGGTTGGACTTCCGTGAGCAAGGCCGACGAGACTCGGATTAAATCACTCCGCGAGAAGCGTGACGCTGTCGAGAAAAAATTAACGGTCCTGCAGCAAGCTGTTAGACCGGGCCATCCTGCGGTCCCTGTTCTCAGAAAAGAACTGAATGCCCTCGACACGTTGCTAGCAAAGCAAGCCGAACAGAAGAAAAACACTTTGTTGGTCGTCCTGACCAAAAGTGGGGTTGGCGCGACGCTCAAGAATGTCCGCGTGAAGGCGCTCGGGAAACGCTCTTTCATCGGTGGGCTGTCCGTCGCTGATGGGAAAATCACAAAGGGTACTTTCGTTGGAAAAGTGATTTGGTTTCCTGTCGATGAGATAACCCAGATGATTGAGCTTCCTATGAAAAAAGTCAAGGAGAAGAAACAGGACTGACGGTATCGTAGTCGTAATTCTATAATGCACTTCCTTGACTTTACGTTGTCGAATATTTCCTATCCGAATGGGTCCTCCCCAGCCGTTGCAATGATGGCGGGAGGGCTCAAGTTTTTCACGAGTTCCAAATTCTATCCTACGACGAACTGAACATTGCTCAGTTCGTGATCCTATTCCAACTCGGAGAACCACCTTGAATCGCTTTTCGCTTTTTACCGTTGTCGTTGTTGCGGGTTGCGTAGCGTCGGCCAGCGGGAGTTCGCTGGGAACCGAGCCGAAAGAGGTCGGGCGTTGTTACGCCACACCGCGAGACGCGATGAAGGCACCACACGAAAAGATTGCTTATGTCGTTGCGACCTACGCGGGGACCAAACAAAACAAGCCCGATTATCTCGCCGTCATCGACACAGACCCGAAATCCAAAACTTATTCGA
Source organism: uncultured Alcaligenaceae bacterium (assembly GCA_964474955.1). GTDB lineage: Bacteria > Planctomycetota > Planctomycetia > Gemmatales > Gemmataceae > CAYRFQ01. Next base: position 3,308 of record CAYYUU010000541.1, read on the forward strand.
AGGTCATCCATCGACTCAAGATGCCATATGTCGGAGACGAACTCCATCATTACGGTTGGAATGCTTGTGCGAGCTGTTATGGGAAACGCGAACGGCGGTATTTGATCATTCCCGGTTTGGTCTCAAGCCGTATTTATATTGTGGATACGGCGAACCCCCGCAAACCAAAGTTGCATAAGGTCATTCCGCCGAAAGAAGTGATCCGCAAGGCCAAGCTCACTGGGCCGCACACAGTTCACTGTCTGGCCGATGGGCGAATCATGATTTCCATGATTGGAGACGAAAAAGGCAACGCCCCAGGTGGCTTTCTGTTGCTCAACCAAAAGTTCGAGATAGAAGGCAGTTGGGCAGCGAGCCGCAAGGGTATGCATTACAACTACGACTTTTGGTATCAGCCCCGCCATAACGTCATGGTTAGTAGTGAGTGGGGTGCGCTCAATACGATCCGCCCCGGTTTTCATTTGAGAGACGTCGAAGCGGGGAAATATGGACATCGTCTACAATTCTGGGATTGGAAGAAGAAACGCATTACCCAGACGATCGATATGGGCAAAGATGGTCGGCTTCCGCTCGAAGTCCGTTTCCATCATGATCCGAAGAGCACACATGGTTTCGTCGGCGCGGCGTTATCGAGCACTATCTGGCATTGGTTCAAGAAGGGCGATCAGTGGAAGGCCGAAAAAGTCATTGCAGTGCCCACTCAACAAGCCAAAGGTTGGAAGATTCCTGTTCCGGGGTTGATCACAGACATAGTGCTTTCGATGGACGACCGTTGGCTCTACTTGTCCAACTGGCTCCACGGCGACATCCGACAATATGATGTTAGTGATCCTTCGAATCCGAAACTGGAAGGGCGGATCTGGCTTGGTGGAGTGCTCGGCAAACAATCCGCATGGGGTAGAAAGAAACTCGTCGGTGGTCCGCAAATGCTCCAACTGAGTCTCGACGGCAAGCGACTCTATGTCACAAACTCGTTGTTTAGTAGTTGGGACAATCAGTTCTATCCCGACATTGGCAAGAAGGGATCATACATGATGCAAATTCAGTGTGATACCACGAAAGGCGGGATGACCTTGAACAGAAGATTCTATGTCGATTTCGGGAAGGAACCGGATGGGCCGGCGAGAGCTCACGAGATTCGTTTCCCGAATGGGGATTCGACTTCGGACATCTGGCAATAATCCGAAAATAGAATCACTGCGAGATCATCGGTAGGAAATGAGTTCTGGAGATCAACCTTGAGAGGTCACGCATGGAGCTATGTCTTGCGGACGGAGAAACCTTGCCCAAATGGGTTTATCCGGATGTTTGGCCAGACTTTCATGGGACGGGGTTAAAAATTCCGGAGTTCGGCTCCGGTCTGCTCCGGTCTCTCTGGAAACTTCTCGATGAAGACCATTTGGAGGCTGATCTCTGGATTGATGTTCCTGCCGATTATAGTGTGGGTTATTCCGAGCATGACCATCCGCCTTACATGATGCAGTTGGCGGAGCCGTTCTTGAAGAAACTCATACAGATTCCCGAATACGAGCGATGGAAGGTGGCGAACGAGTTGGCTCACTCATGTTTGCAAAGACGACCAAATAAAGAGGAGGAGAGCAAGTTCAAACAGCTATTCAAAGTTATATGTGATTTTGTCCAGATGGCTGTGGAAGGGAAATATTACCTCTTGGTTCGAGGTTGAGAGGAACAGTACTCTGGATGTTGGGACCTCTTGTACAAGCCTGAAGCGCGAGCGAAGGACAAGAAAGAGCCTTCGTCCCCGCTTCAGGCTTGTAGACATGCGGTCGAACTGGAACTACCATATGAGAATGATCGCGTTGCCATCCTGACGGATAAACATAAGGTGCAGGACCTGAAGGACCCAACTCCAAAGGCCACCCCAACACTAACCAATACACCATCAAGAATAGCGTCCACGTTATCAAGAAACACATGGAGTATGGAAGTGTCTGGGCGATCAATGTCCCGATTCCGGTATCCTTGACATAGTCCTTGGCATAGAGCACAACTAACGGGAAGTATGGCATCAATGGAGTTATGATATTAGTGCTCGAATCGCCAATGCGATATGCCGCTTAGCTCAATTCCGGTGATAGCCCCAGACGCATTAGCATGGGTACAATGATCGGAGCCAACAGCGCCCATTTCGCCGACGCCGAACCAATCAATAAATTCACACAAGCTACCATCAAGATCACTGCCACAACGGTCACTGGTGGGGGACATCCAAGCCACTCAATCAAGCCTGAGCCCTTCACCGCAAGAAGCACTCCAAGGTTCGACTGCTTGAACGAATATAAGAACTGCGCGGCACAGAACGCCAGGACCATGTAATAGCTCAACTTGCCCAGCGACTTACTCATCCCTTCAACTACGTCTTTGTGAGATTTCACCGCCGATTTCCGCAGAGCAAAACCACCTCACACTTTCAGGCTTCCTGGCGGTGTT
>CAYYUU010000542.1:0-5751 GCA_964474955.1 uncultured Alcaligenaceae bacterium
ATTTCGTCCCGCAAGATACATCGCTCGGAGAATTCGCTTTCCCGTGTTGACCGAGACTTGTTGCTTCGTGAGAGCATTCGCCAGAGCCTCGGAACCTTTCGTTCGATTGAGGAAAGCTCCAACGACGTCCGCCAAATCGTCGTCTTTCTTGGCCGATGCGATGGCTTTTGCTGCCAACTTCGCCCCGGCTTCCAGATCGAGCTGGGAGAGCGAGACGGCGGCACGGAAGCGAACCGGCATCGACTTCGCGCTGTTCGCCAACTTCATGAGCGTGGCTTGGCTCGTGTCCACCTTCAAATCGGCCAAAGCATCGATCGCAGAGAACCGCACCGCTTGGTTTGCCGTGGCGTTCAAAGCGATGTCACGCAACGGCGCAGCAGCGTCCTTGACGTTCCATGCGGCGGCGAGTTGGATAAACGCCGTCTGCACTGTCGGTTGCTTGCCCGTCAGCGTGAGCACTTCCAGCACGTCTTGCGAGTTTACGTTCGGCACCACTCGCCGGACGGTCGCCGCTTCGGTCAACCATCGGAAAATCTTCGTCCGCAATTCGACAGGGTAGCCCTTCGCCGGAATCGCTCTTTTCCAAATGGCCGCGAGTTCTTTCTTGCCGCCCTGTTGGCAGATCGTTTCGATCAAGACACCCTGACGGTTCTTGGCGATGCGTCCGCTGTTGAGCAACTTGAGCAAACCGCTGGCCAAGTTTCGTTGATCTACGTTCGACCCAAGCCGAGCATTCAGCGTCTGCAACGTTTCGTTGAAGGTGTATTGCAAGTACCGGTCAGTCGGATGCGTGAGCAGTTGCAACGAAATCGCCAAAGCCTTTTCGTTGTCGAAGAAGCTCAAGGCGCGAATGGCTTCGAGCCGAACGCGAGGGTGCGAATCGTTGATCTGCTTCTCGAGCAAACTGAGAGGCGATTTCACCCGACTTCGCCAATAACAAAGGACGCGTGTCGCCGCCGCACGAGCGTGGAAGTCCGGCGAGCGGAGCATCCGTCGCAACAGTGGCTCGTTGACCACGTTCATGTTTTGGTGGAGCCAAAGGGCCTCCATCTTGTGGTGTTCGTAGTCCTTGTCCTTGCGATCGAGACGGCGCATCCATTTTTGCAATTTGGCGATGACCTTCGGAGCCTCGCGCTCGCCGAGTTCGATGCGAGCACGGTAGCGAGTTCGGTCCTCGTGTTCTTTAAGCAGATCGAGCAGCTTCGGAATCGGTTGGCCGTCGATCTTCTTGGGCTTGAGTGGCGGGTTCTTGGTGTACGTGATTCGATAGATGCGGCCATGTACCTGGTCGCGGTTGGGGTCACGCAAGTTGTGTTGCATGTGGCCAATGATTGGGTTTTGCCAATCCGTGAAGTAGATCGCGCCGTCCGGTCCCATCTCGATGTCAGCCGGTCGGAAGTTCGGATCGTTCGATTGCAGGATCGGCTCTTGTTCGATCCCTTTAATACTCGCTCCGTCGTCGACGATCTTGTATCGCATGATGCCGAGGAAACCGATCACGTTCGGAACCAGAAGGTTGCCTTGCATCTCTTTTGGGAATTGTCGGCTCGACAGAATTTCGAGCCCCGGACATGGTCGCGTCTTTCTTCTGTAGACCTTGGGCATGGTCTTGCGTGTGTGGCCCTGTTTATAGTTCGCCGTTTGTCCCGAGAAGAGCGTTCCGTGATACGGGACGGCGCCGGTGCCGTCGATGACGACGTCTTGTCCCCAACGATCAAAGACGTGGCCATGAGGATTCGCAAACCGATAGTTCACGTAGATTTCAAACTTGTGCGAACGGGGTTCGTATCGGAACACGCCACCATTCGCGGCTCGGACGGAAGGGCCCCACGGCGTTTCGACTTGCGTGCGATGGAACGTCCCCTCCTGGAAATAAAGAGCACCGCGCGGAGCAAACGTATAGCTGTGGGACGTGTGGTGCGTGGCGGCAGAGTCGAGCTCACTGAGCACGCGCTTGCGGACGTCGGCCTTGTCGTCGCCGTCGGTGTCCTTGAGGAACAACAGGTCGGGAGCGTGGGCGACCAACACGCCACCGTTCCAGAATTCGAAACCAGTCGGGTTATGAAGATTGTCCGCGAACACCTTCATCTTGTCAGCCTTGCCGTCGCCGTCGGTGTCCTCGAAGATGAGGAGCTTATCGTCCATCGGTTCGCCCGGCTTCCAGTGCGGATACGTTCGCCACGCGGCGACCCAGAGTCGTCCCTTCGTGTCAAAGGCCATCTGGACGGGGTTCACCAAATCGGGAAACATCGTTTCGTCGGCGAACAGTTGGACCTTCATGTTCTTGCCGAGCTTCATCCGCTTGATGGCCTGTGCGCCTGTCAAGAAGCGGTGTTTGCCGCCGGGCAACGGACCGCGAAGATTTGTCTCAACGGGAATGAAATTGGGCAAGTTTTTGTCTTTGGCCTTCGCGTCTTTTCCTTGGGCGACGGCCCAAACGACCTTGTCTCGCTCGGCGGTCATGAGGTCGAGGATTTCGAGTTCACGCTGGACGACTTCGTAGTTGGTCTGCCCGCCGGTGAAACGCAAGAACGCACGCTCGCCATAAGTCGAGTAGCCGTCCACCGTTCGGTAGCGATTAAACCAGTAGAAGTTTTTGTCCACGACGGCCTTGTTGATCTTGGCGAGTCGCGTGCTGGTGACTTTCGGGGCAGGTGTGGGGAACAACGCCCGGTCGATGGTCTGGGCGACCAGCTTGTTGCCCAGCGAATTCAAATGGACGCCGTTAATCGTCAGCGGCGATTCGGACTTCTTGTAGAGCTTTTGCGAAGGCGTGAACAGGTCGACGAACGGCACCTTGTTGGCCTTGGCGACTTGTTCCATGGCCTTGGTGTACATCGCAAGGCGTTCGTTGTTTGCTTTTCCAGAGGGGAGATTTCGGTCGTTCAAATCTTCGTGTGCGATGGGCGAGAACAACACCAATCGAGGAGCCGTCTTGCCATTATATTTTTGGGAGAGGGTGTGCTTGATGAACTGCTCAAGATCTTGCTTGAACTTCGGCAGTCCTTCTTTCCCGGCAAACGATTCGTTGTAACCGAAGAATGCGAAGATCACGTCGGCCTTTGTGTTGACGAGTTCGAAGCGATTCTTGCGGACCGGGGCATTCGGATTGAGACCGCGATTTCTTCCCCTCGGTTTGGGAATAGCCCCCGACCCTGACAACCACTCGTCGGGCGTTCCGAAGTCCTTCGACCGGAGCCGCACCGTGAGTGTATCGCCGGAAAATCCGAGATTGCGGAAGACTAGTTCGTGTGTCGGGAATCGAGCCTGGAAATACGTCTCGAGCCAACCATCGTGTTGCATACGATCAGCGAGAGTATTCCCGATGATGCAGATGTGGTCGCCTTTCTTGAGCTTGAATTCTTGGGCCGACGCAGCATTGGCGCCGACGGAGAAAAGGACACAGCACAGAACGCCCAGGAGGGAGAACTGTGTGCGTCGCTTGCGAAACGTCGAAAGCATGGAGTTAACCTCTTCGTCCGTATTACAGTAGTGAAACGAAATCACAGCAATGTCGCGGGTAGGTTGCGGATCGTGGGCGAAAGAATCCGCGTGTCGGGATATATCTGAATTCAATATACCGGGTGGGAGTGGGGAGAGTCGAGAAGTTGGTTGGGAAAAAGGAGGGCAGAACGATTATCGATCGACATCCCACTCTTCCCAAATATCAAACAATCGCAGCAACCGCTTGTACGCCTTCGTCTGGATCGAGCAATCACAGTGTCCGCCGATGCTCGCGAGCCACTCGAGGATTTCGTCTTCTCGCGAGGCGAAGTCCGAGCCTTCGATGAACTCCAGCGTCGCCGTCAAAGAGTGATTCTCTTCGTCGCATCCCCAATCGAGCATGAGGTCGATGCGTTTGCAAATCTCGTAATAGAAGGCGGTCGGTATCCCAGTGGGGAGTTCGTTGTAACGTTGCTCGGCCCACAAAGGCCACGTTTCTGGATCGTTTGCCATGTCTTGGATTCCGTGTCTTGGTCAATTCGTTCTTCACGGTTACTCAATCAACGTCGGCTGGAAAATTATTCAATAGGTTGGCAAATGAAGGATTCGGGGCGATAATCGTGGCGGTTCGTAAAGTAAGAGGAGAACGGAGTGTTTTCCGAACCATTGCAGTCTCTTTGAGGTCTTCATGTCGGTCTTTCAAGACAAAGTCATTTTCATCACAGGTGCGGCGAGCGGCATTGGCCGTGAGTTTGCTCGTCAAGTAGCTCCCAAGGGAGCGATCATCGCCGGGTTCGATCTCAACCAGGAAGGTCTGGAGAGTCTCGGCGATGAACTCAAGGGAACTCGATACGCCTGGCACGTTGGCGACGTGACCAAGCCCGAGACACTCCAAGAAGCCGTCGAGAAGTTCGAAGCGGAACTCGGTCCGATCCACATGCTCGTCGCGTGTGCCGGGATTGGCCGACCGAGTTCTTTCAAAGACGGCAGTGTGTCGAACTTCGAGCCGACCATTATGATCAACCTCATCGGTGTGGCCAATAGCATCTACGCCGTCGTTCCGGGGATGATCGAGCGCAAAGCGGGACATCTCGTTGCGTTGAGTAGTGTGGCTTCGTTCCGCGGGATGCCCGGGATGTCGGCGTATTGTGCGAGCAAGGCCGGCGTGAACGCGATGATGGAATCGTATCGCGTCGAACTCAAGCCGCACGGAATCGTATGCACGACCGTTTGTCCCGCCTGGATTCGCACGCCCATGACCGAGGCCGTCGAACTCGATCTGCCGAAGATGTTGGAGCCAGAATTTGCGGTCGCGCTGATCGTCCGAGCCGTCGAGAAGAAAAAGCCATTTATCGCGTTCCCGGGCAACCTCGTACAGCGGGTCCGATTCTTGAACATGCTTCCGTGGGGCACGAGCGATGGACTGATTGCCCGGGAATTCGCTAAACTGGAAAGGTTGCGGAAACCGACCGCAGAAGACAAAACCGAGAGCGTGTAGAAACGTGGGCCAACTTTGGCTCGACGTCGTGGGAGAACTCATGGAATTGATCTTGGAACACACGGCCCCGCCGAGCCAGTGTGGTTACCTGCCGGAGCAACTCTGGAGCCTGCACTACGAGCTGTTCCGAGAGATCACCGCAAGCGAATACATGCAGCGTATGGCCAACGGATGGCGTCGGTTCGGCAGAATGCTCTTTCAGCCGAGGTGCCCGGGGTGCCAACAGTGCCAGTCGATTCGCGTTTCCGTCGATCACTTCCGCCCGAATCGGAGCCAGAAACGCGCTCGCAAGGCTAACGAAAACGAAGTCGAACTGAGAATCGGCCCTCCCGCCGTCACAAAGCGAAAACTCAGGCTTTACGACCAATACCACTCCTTTCAGTCGACCCGCAAGGGATGGCCCGACCAACCCGCTAAGGACGCCGAGAGCTACATCCAATCGTTCGTCGATAACCCCTTCGAAACGGAGGAATGGTGCTATTATCTTGGACACGAGTTGATCGGCCTGGGATACGTCGACGTTCTTCCCGGTGGTGCTTCCGCGATCTATTTCTTTTACGACCCCGACCAGCGTAACCGCTCTCTCGGAACGTGGAACGTTCTTCGACTCATCGAAGAATGCCAGGTTCGCCGCATCCCACACCTCTATCTTGGGTACTACGTCCCTGGGAGCGAATCGCTCGAATATAAAGCGAACTTCAAGCCCAATGAGTTGCTCGGGTCAGATGGGGTGTGGCGACCGTTTTCGTTCGCGGCGAGCTGACCTCTTACGGAACAACCAGGGCTTTTTGGTAAAGTTGCTTTTCGCT
>CAYYUU010000543.1:0-5747 GCA_964474955.1 uncultured Alcaligenaceae bacterium
ATATAAGGAAGACAGCTCCTCTGGTGGAACATCAATTCCCGAATAGTGCACTAGTTGTCGGGCCATTCGCGGTCGGGTCACCCCGAGCAAGCCTTGACGGTCTACCAGGAAAGCCGAGACGGCTTGGAACGCCTCGTCCAAAAACACCCGCGCAATGCTTCGTGTGCGCGTTCGCCCGGTATCGTCTGCGGCAACCAAGCGGAAGTCTTTGCGAACCTGGGCCGACACGACGAAGCGTTGCGAGCATTTGGGCTGGTCGAAAAATGGCAATGTGAGCCTGCGAGTTTGGTTACGGCAGCGAAACAGGCAGCCTTGGCTCACAGTTTCGTATGGACCGAGCCGCCCATTGCAGAACTGACCCCGGAGGGCAAACGAATCGCAGAGAAATACGCTTCCCAAGCCGTAGTGTTGTTGACCTCGGCCTTGGCCCGCGGCTTTCCCCGAAAATTGGTGAAAAGCGATCTGAGTTTTCGGCTTTTACGAGACAGGCAAGATTTTCGAAAGCTGCTCAAGCCAGGAAAGTAGTGCGGATCTATGCGAACAGCAAGTTCCCGTCCTTTGGACTTGAGCAATTTCGCAGGACCGGTTTCCGACCTGTCCATTGTCTAGCTGTAGAATCGGAGCGGTGCCCATTCAGCAAACCCTGGCCGAATTACCGTTACGCCACTCGCCGCGTCCTTGTGTCTTCGACGGAAACGAGGACATCATACGCAATGCCACGAAGAACCTCGTCGGCACTCAGAGCAATGTTCTCGAGCGCTGAAACCGCCTCGGCAGTCCCAATTTCTCCAAGCGCCACAACAGCGCGGCGTCGGACGGCTCCATTGTCGTCTGCCATCGCAGTCGCCAGAGCCGGAACCGCGTTCGAAGCTTTTGGACCGATGTCCCCGAGGGCCAAAATGGCCATCTTTCGAACCGAGGCATCTTCGTCCTGAAGTGTCTCGATCAACGCATCCACGGCAGGCGCTGCCGCAGCTCCCAACCGACTGAGCGTTGCCGCCGCTTCCAGTCGATCCAATGCGTCGACGGCTCGAAGTTGAGTGATCCATTTCGGCAAAGACAACGACTGATTCTTTGTGTCCATCACAGTCTCCTGAGAATTCTGGGCGTGGCTGGTTCCTCTCAATCGCTTGTATCGGCGACGCGAGAGAAAAAATTTAGCCGGTTTGAACAATCTGAAGGATGACAACGCGCTCCAGAGAGAGTACGATGAGAAGAAATATCTTAGCCGCTGCTCCACAACAACTTGCCGCGAACCTCTTTTTTGGAATGTCCAAAACGAGAAATTGTGGCGTATAGCATATATCTGGTGTCGGGAAAGGTAACGAAACAGAATCAATTCCGTAAACTTGGCGAACCGAAAACGAAGTGGCACGATGGGGGCAACATGGAACATCATCCAGAACTCACGACAACCATCATGGCCGATTGTGTGAAGCGATGGCAGCACGGTGAACAACAGGCCGCGAATCAACTCTTACAGTTGGCCGACCGTCGCATGCGTCGTTTAACCCACAAGATGCTCGGGGTTTACCCGCACGTCCACCGATGGGAAGAGACCGGAGACGTGTTGAATAATGCCATGCTCCGCCTCATCAATTCGCTGCAAAAAGCCAGCCCAAAAACAACACGCGATTTCTTCAACCTCGTCGCCGTCCAAATCCGCCGCGAATTGATCGACCTGGCCCGCCACTATTACGGACCACGCGGACATGGGACCCGATTTTCCAGCGCATCCGAAGCTCACCAGAAACACATTCTGGAAAGCAAACAGGCACCGACGGAGAGCACATCATCCACGGTGGAAATGTGGTTGGCCATGAACAAGTACGCCGAGTCACTCTCGGGAATTGATCGGGAAGTGTTCGACATGACTGTCTACGGTGGGCTGAAACAACGCGAAATTGCCGAAATTCTCGACCGCGATGTCCGAACGGTCAAGGAATATTGGCGACGCGTCAAACTGTTGCTCAGCGAAATGATGTTCGATTCCACGACATAAACTGGTTCCACAAATTCAAATCCCCACTCCGAGATGTCTTACGGTTGTCGTGCCGCTATGCACCTGCCAGTCAGGGCCCTTCTTTCCTCATCGAATCGAGCTTTCGTTGCCACTCGGTAGCGTTGTCGACCCCTTTCGCGGAGGAATCCCTAATGCCCGAAACGATGATTCAACATGAAATCCACATATTTCCCGTGGTGCTTTTGGCGTGCTTCGCACAGGCATCCGGGTCGGAATTAGCGAAACCGGGCTTTCCCCAACCGTGTGGCATGCAACTGAAAACACATAACTTCGACAAGGCCACACTCGACAAGGTGCATAAATTAGGATTCCGAGTCGTTCGTTGCGGGTTCTATTGGACCACGATCGAAAAGGAGACAGGAATCTACGACTTCTCCAAATACGATGCCCGAATGGCACACGCCAACAAGAAGGGCCTGACAGTTATCGGCGTTATGTTCGGCAACAACAAACTTTATGAGGACGATGGCCAGGGAGGGATTCAGACCAAAGCAGTGCGTGAGGGTAGGCACACTCCCAGGGCCGTTATCTTTGGTTTTTAGTGTCGCCTTTCGCGGAGCGAAAGGACGCTTGTCCTTGGTGTTGTTTCGGGTTGTCTTCGTTCCTCAGGCCGTCAAATCCGCCCATTCCAAAACAGAATCCGGAGACAATGAATTCCGCGTTCCAAAACCGGTCCTCCGAAATAGCTCAAATCAGATCACGGGAACAAATTGTCGCGGTTCTTACCCCCCAGTAAAAACGGTCACATTCCATCAATAAACGAGAAAGCTGTGAACTCAAGAATCTATCTCTTCGTCGTCCTCCTATATCCATTCCTCTTGAGCCCTACGTTCGCACAACCTGCAAAGACCATTACCATTCATGTGGCCACGAATGGTCGAGACTCCAACCCGGGGACTCAAAAGCAGCCGATTCGCTCGTTGCCGGAAGCTCTCAAACGGCTGATTCAATTGCACCAGAAGCAAACCCAGGCGAACATCCACGTCATTTTACACGCGGGAATACACCGTATTGATCAACCACTTGTGATTTCGCCAAAACATCTGCCCACAGGGAATCATCAAGTTACGTTCAAAGCTCACAAAGGCACACAACCAATCATATCGGGCGGAATATCGATCTCGAAGTGGAAACAAAACGCCGACGGAACATTTTCGGCATCGTTGAAGCATCTCAAGACGGAGGAACTCGCGTTTCGCGAGTTATTTGTGAATGGCAAACGAGCCCAGCGAGCCCGACACCCCAACAAAGGTTACTTCCGCATTCAGAAAGCTGGAAAGGATCGGCGCACCAGTCTCTTCACCAAAAAGACCGATCCCCTCAAACGTGTTCCTGCGGATGCCGAATTAGTATTCCTTCACGATTGGTCCATGTCCCGAGTCCCCGTCAGAAGTTACGACGCGAAAACGCATCGTCTCATCGTTCGGTATCCGATCGGCTGCAAAGCCAAACATTATAGTATCGACCATTTCGAGAAACACCCTCGCTATTACTTGGAGGGCGCACTCGCCTTTCTCGATCAACCTGGTGAGTGGGCGTTGAATCGCAAAACGAAGACGTTGACATACAAACCTCGTTCCGGCGAGACTGTTAAGAACATCAAAGCTATCGTGCCTGCGGTGAATCAACTATTCACCATCCGTGGGAACTCAAAGAACCTCATCCGAAACTTACATTTCAAAGGGTTAACTTTTTCTCACGCCCAATGGCAACTGCCGGCTGGTGGGTATGCGTCCGGACAAGCAACCGTCCACGAACATCGCAATTTCAAAGGCAACCATTCGTCTCGAAAGATGATGAAACCTGCCATCGTTTTCGAATACGCCGAACAATGTTCACTCACCGACTGTCGGGTGACCCAGATTGGATTGTCTGGTATTTCGTTTGGTGCTCACACACGACTGTGCCGGATTGTGGGGAATGTGTTTGAAGATATCTCCGGGAATAGCATCAACATTGGCGAAGATGCCAGTCGGCGGGTCAAAGGGAAAACATGGTATCAGATCGCCCCGAAAACCGGTGCTTCGGATCATGTGATAGCCAACAATCTCATTCAAAATACCGGTGTTCAGTTCTTCGGAAGTGTCGGCATTTGGGTCGGACTGGCGCACCGAATCCACATTCACCATAATGAAATTCGCAAATTACCCTATACTGGTGTGTCGTTAGGTTGGAGGTGGGACCGCACCAACACCAACACCGGCGGGCACAAGGTGGAATACAATCATATTCATCATGTGATGCAGAGACTCAGCGACGGTGGCGGCATTTATACACTCGGCAGGCAACCCGACGCAGTTTTGGCACATAACCACATTCACCATATCCCACTCAATGCCGGACGTGCCGAATCCAATGGCATGTTTCTCGATCAAGGGAGTGATCTCCTCAAGATTCGGTCCAATTGCATTCACGATATTGAGAAATCCCCTCTACGTTTTCACCAAGCCGGTAATATTTCTGTTGTCGGAAATATTCTGGTTCACGGAAAAGGCATCCCCATATTTCGCTTTAACAATACGAAACCGGAAATGATCAAGGCTCGTGATAACGTCGTCATGACACAGACGGCTTATGATAAAAAGTACCCGAACGATGGTGCCAAGTTAATCACGAAAGCCGGAGTTCAACCGACATTTCGAAAACGGTTGGGTTTGACCGAAAATTGAGAATCTGTACGAACAGTAACCGATCGCCCAAACAACCCAAGCTCCTCCGCGCAAACAAAAAGCCCACAAGAGGGTTGCCTCTTTTGGGCTTTCTCGTAATCGATCGCAGAACTTACGCGTCGCCTTCGCCTTCTTCGGACGGCAGATTCATTTCGCCGACTTTGTAGCGAACGAACTTCACGTATTTCACCCCTGCATCTTTCAGCAACTCGCCGATCTTCTTCGACTCGTCTTTGACAAACGGCTGATCGAGCAAAGAGTTCTGGGCGAGCCACTTGTTGAGCTTCCCCGTAACAGACTTTTCGATGATCTCGTCGGGCTTGCCTTCCATCTTCGGATCTTGTCGAGTCTGCTCCATCGCGATTTCTTTTTCTTTCGCGATGACCGCCGGGTCAATCTCTTCCTTGGTTCCGGCAAGCGGAGCAGTCGCCGTGATGTGCATGGCGATGTCGCGAAGGAGCGTTGGGTCAGCCTCGCCTTCGACGACAACGGCCGCACCTACTGAACCGTTGTGGTGGACGTAGGTCCCTTGCGGTCCGTTGAGCCGCTCGAACCGAGCGACCTTCATGTTCTCACGGATCAGGCCGATGAGTTCTTCGACGCGTTCCTTGACCGTCTTACTGTTATCTGTGTGGAGCTTTTCGGCGTGCAACGCATCGACGTCTGCGGCATCGCTGTAGGCCACGTGCTTCGCGATTTCATCGGACATGGCAACGAAGTGTTCGCCGGTCGCGACGGGATCACTTTCGCACTGCATCTCGACGATGCTCCCGACTTGTTTACCTTCGTCAAAGAAAACGGCAACACGGCCCTTGGCGGTCTCACGCCCAGCCCGTTTGATGACGACACCTTTGTTCTTGCTTCGCAAAATGTCGACGGCCTTTTCCATGTCGCCTTCGGCTTCGACGAGGGCTTTTTTGCAATCTTTGAACGGGAGATTGGTTCGGTCGCGGAGTTGCTTGACGGCTGCGGCAGGGATATCTCTCATGGCAGTAATCCTTAAGGGCCTGTGGATGCTTTCTCTCAGACTTTGTCCGACTCAAGGGCCTAGAGTC
>CAYYUU010000544.1:0-5739 GCA_964474955.1 uncultured Alcaligenaceae bacterium
AGAAAGATGGGACGCTCGGCAAGGGCAAGGTTCTCTACAACGCCACGAAGGAAATGAAGGCGGGCCGAAAAGGTCTCCCCGACGGAATGACGATCGACAACAAAGGCAACCTTTTTGCGACCGGGCCCGGAGGCGTTTATATCTTCAGTCCGGAAGGGAAATTGCTCGGTAGTTTGCAAACCGGAGAACGGACGTCGAACTGCACGTTCGGCGGGAATCGAGGGAACTGGTTATACATGACGACCGATGATTATATCACGCGAATTCGAGTGAAAACGAAGGGCAAAGGCTTCTAACGAGTGTTGGTTGTGCGACATAGGACAGGTTTATAACCCTGTCCATTTTTTCTTGAACAGGTTACAAACCTGTCCTAGGGTTCTTGGCCAGAAGCCATTCCCTGATTGCAGGAGATTAGTTTGGATCGGGTCATTGTTACGGCAGATAGGCTCTTTGATGGGACAGGAAATGCGACAGTCGCGGCTCCGCAACTGCACATCACCGGACAATACATCGATACCCACGAAACCAACCTTCTCGCTCCTCCGAGTTGTTCGGCTTCCGTTTATGCATTTCCCGGTTGCACGATTTTGCCTGGGTTGATCGATACACACGTCCACCTCATCTTTTCCGCCCAATCCACTCACGAAGCCGTCGTCAAACAGGTCACGACCGAGTCTGACGAAGAATTAGCAGTCCGCGCAAGTCACAATTTGGAAGCTGCCCTTCGCGCTGGGATCACGACGCTGCGCGATTGCGGCGGAAAGGGAACAATCGTCCAACGACTACGCGACGCTGTGCGACGCGGAGAAATATTGGGACCGGACGTCATTTCTTGTGGCGTGCCGATCACGACAACGACGGGCCATTGTCACTGGCTTGGGTTGATCGCCAACACTCCCGAAGAAGTCGCCAAGGCCGTCGAGAAGATGTTGGCGGAGGATGTCGATTGGCTCAAAGTCATGGCCACGGGCGGGAACATGACGCCATCTTCCGATCCGCTCACGGCTCAGTTCTCCGACGAAATCTTGGCCATGATCGCGGACATGGGCCGCAAATCTTCCAAACACAGCGCGGCGCATGTGCTGAGTCGTTCGGCCATGCCGGGGGTCGTGCGGGCGAATTATAGGACCATCGAACATTGTACTTGGCGGACGACTGCGACCCACTTTGAATTCGACAAGGAACTCGCTTCGCAGATGCGCGACCAGGAGCAATACGTTGGCCTCACGATGTCGGGTTCGACGCGTCGGGCCGTGTGTCCGGACGTCGCCCGTTCCCAAGACTCCGGGATGAGCAAGACGTTGGACGACCGGTTTGCGTGCGAACGAGAGATGATCGAATTCGGGGTTGCGTATACTTTGCATAGTGATGCGGGAGTCGGACGGACTCCGATTGATGCGTTTGCCGAAGGACTCCGCGCGGCGGAAATAGAACTTCGATTGACTCCCGCGGAGGTCGTATTGTCGGTCACTCGAACCGCCGCCGAAGCTCTCGATTTGCAAGACCGCGGAACACTCACGACCGGTAAACTCGCCGACCTCATCGTTGTGGAAGGGAATCCTTTACAGGATTTGCAGGCTTTGAGAAACATCCGGGCTGTCATGAAAGCCGGAAAGTGGGTGGCTGGGGACATTCCCGAAAAGCGAGAAACGCCGACACCAACAATTTCGTGATGGGACGGACGAGCGAGAAGACCGATGGAGAGAAAGACATAGTTCTGCTCTCTGATGCGAGGAAATGCCATGCCCAATCTACCTCTCCCATTTCCTCCGCTCACGAATTTACCCTCTTCCGCCACCAAGCGATTGATCGATGTCGGGGTTTTGGCGAACACCGGATCATCTCCTGGTCAGAACGAACGTTATCGTCGTGGCGAGACTCCGCACACACTCCACGTTTGGTGGGCTCGGCGTCCGCATCGGTCGATGCGTGCCCTCGTGTTCTCCAGTTTGTGTTCCGACGTCACTCCATCTTCAACTCGCACGTTAGAAGAACTCAGCGGGCCAGCGTTGCCCGACGAAGCATCCCTGGAGCGGGCCAGAGAGTTGATTCAAAAGGCGAATCGTTCTCGGCCAAAGCTGCTCGACATGTTTGGCGGTGGCGGGACGATTGCGTTCGAAGCATCTTTGTTCGGCGCGGAGGCTCATTCGATCGACAGCAACGAACTTGCCGTTTTCCTCCAACGAACGCTCCTTCGCAGACCCGCATTACTGCACGCCGAACTCTGTGAAATCGTCCAGCGATCCGGCCAACGGATTCTCGAAAGTCTCACCAAAACGACTGCTCCGTTGTTCCCACTCAGGCAAAACTCTTTTGGTTATCTTTGGACGTATTCGATGGCGTGTCGCGAATGCGGATTTCGGTTTTACCTTTCGAAACGTCCATGGTTGTCTCGAAAAAATGGCAAACGCATTGCCCTCCACCTCGGTGAACGGGAATCTTCGCAACACGTCTCGATTCGACATTCGGCACTCGAAGACGATTTCGTTTCGGCTTGGCAAGGTCGAAACGGTACGGTCGATTGTCCAAAATGTAATGCGCGTCACACGAACATTTCGCTGGCTGCGACGACCGACGAACACGTTGCGGTCATCCGACACGCCGTTCGTTCGGGAAAGGAATTCGCGACGAGTTACCGGGGAGCGTTGCCTTCGCGAGAACTGATTCGCGGGATCGAGGAGACAACTCTCCAGAATTTGGAGGCCAGCCTCCCGAACTCAAAATTGCCGAAGTGGTCGGGCGTGGTGAATCCGGCGATTTATGGAATGACAACACATGCGGATTTTTTGAATCCCCGACAACGCGCCGTCTTGCTGCTGCTCATTCAAGAGTTGCGGAACGAATATCATCGGCTGTGTGGCGAAATCTCCGAAGACGCCGCGAAATCGGTGATTGCATATCTTTCGGGTTTGATCGACCAACTCGTCGATTGGAATTGTCGGCTGTCGATGTGGATTTCGCAAAACGAGCAAGTGGGACGTGCCTTTTCGGGGCCAGGAGTGGCCATGCTTTGGGACTACGTGGAGACCGATCCTGTCCACCGAGGTCCCGCCAATCTTTGGACGAAACTCGAACGGATTGTTGCCGGTTTGACCTCGCTTTCTTCGATGGCTCAAGATGTGCAAGTCGGCAAAGGCTACGCGCAGAGTTTGCCATATCCGGACGGCCATTTCGACGCCATCGTCACCGATCCGCCATACTACGACAACGTGTATTACAACGCCCTCGCCGATTTCTTCTACAGCTGGAAGCGAATTTTGTTTCGGAGCATCGAACCAGAACTCTTTGCGGCCTCGGAAACGGATTCTTCCCGCGAACTTGTGGCTTCCAAATTCCGACACGGAGACGGCGCATCGGCTCACGACCAATACTGCCAACAATTGGGATTCGCGATTCAAGAAGCCGAACGAGTGCTCAAACCCGAAGGTGTCTTTTCTCTCGTCTACAGCCACGGTGCCATACGGGGTTGGCAAGCTCTCGTCCAGGCCTATCGACGGACCAATCTTCTCGTCACCAGTGTGCAACCGCTGAACATCGAACGCAAGGCACGACCGCGAGCCATGAATTCGAATGCGGTGAACACGTGTGTTGTGTTTGTGGCTCGGCGGACTCATTCCCCGAGATGTGCAGCGAGTTCCGACGAATTCAATGCGAGATTTCGCGAACTTGCGAAGGACGTCTTCCGATGTTTGGGGGCTCAGGAGTGGTCCGCTCTGGACGTGGCAATTGC
This sequence comes from uncultured Alcaligenaceae bacterium, assembly GCA_964474955.1. Classification (GTDB taxonomy): domain Bacteria; phylum Planctomycetota; class Planctomycetia; order Gemmatales; family Gemmataceae; genus CAYRFQ01. The sequence goes on from CAYYUU010000544.1 coordinate 3,731, forward strand.
GGCCTACGCTCAAGGCGTCGGGCTCTTGATGAATGTGTCGGAGATAACCGACGGAGTCGACGACATGGGAATGTTGATGACGTTTGAGACAATCGTGCGAGAAGAAATTCCGGATTTTCGAGTGAGTAACCGGAAGTCGCTGTAGAGACAATTGTCCGCCGCGACCAGTCGATCGCGGCGGGCAGCGAATCTCAATTCCAACAATCTTTCAGACCATTAGAACGAAGTTGCGCAGGAAAATCGTGAGTCCAACCGGATTCGGTTCCCTTCGTCAATGACGACGGCCACGTTCGGGAATAAATGCTGAGTGACAACCTCCGGGTGTGGAATGAGTTCCACGGGCAGGGCCTTTTCCAGACCAGCCGGAGAGAATGTCCGGGCCACACTATTTAACCCGGCAACGACCGGCGGAAGTAAGTTGAAGAACAGCTGCACTCCTGGCCGGGGATCCGAGACCGCAATCCCGTTATATTTCTTTGGGAATTTCGCAATCCGTGCCTGGAGTTCTTTCGAGGCCTTCCACTTCGGCAACTTGCCGCTGTTGCGGAGGATGAAACCTTTGACGGGTTGCGGATAGTTGCTCATGACGAACCACCCTTTATACATCGTGACCGTCGGGGCCGTAGCCTGGACCCCAGCTTTCACATCGAACACATACAACGTGGCTCCGTGGTATTTCGATCGGCGAATTTCCAAACCCTGGGCAGCCTGAACGCTCAACAAGTCTAGAACCTTGTCGAAGGACTTCCTGAACTTCTTCTCGTTTTTAATCTTGAGGGCACTGACGGCCCCCAATCCAAGAAGCCCTTCGGAGGGGGACGCGTAGCTGGCGTAGGTCGTGTCGAGGTTGGCCAGGATTTCTTTCCGGATGTTGATGCCGATGTTCTCTTGGAACGTGTTGATTTCCTTTTCCACGTCGACGTCCGCGCCTGCCAACTTCGCAATTTCCGTCGCGAGGTCCACGCCGACGTCATAGAACGCCACCATGTCAAAATGGCCTGCCGAGAAGGTCTTGGTGTCCTTCGGCATGGCGGGGAGATCTTTCAAAGTCAGTGTCTTGTTCGGTGCGATCTTCAAGAGTCCTGTTCGCGGACCTTTGTTGAGGTGCAGGAACGTGACCGAGCGTTCGGCTGGGACGTCGAAACCGAAGTGCGATGTAACTCCTCGAATATGAGCCAGGCCGAACTTCTTGGTCAGCTTGGCTACCTTCGGATCGAGCTGGCCAACGACGTTGCCGATGCCCGGAAGGTCCATGTAAAACCCACCCCAGGTCGGAAATTCTTTGAAGTTCTGAATTTCCTTGTAGAGGGGATGCTCGGTGATGCTTTCTTGTTTGCTGAGACGTTTGGCGATCAGGGTCGGTGTCTCGGTCCCGATGGCGACGACGGCGTCTTTGCCTTCGGCCCACCAGACCATGCTCACGCCTTCTTCCCGCAGGTGGGTCATCGTCCGCTTGCCCTTTTTCACGACTCGAACGGGCAAGTTCGGATTCGTCTGGGCGATCCGGTTGATGAGCGTCAGGAGCGATTTCTTTTTGGCTGCCGCGCCATTGGGGAATACAATGACGGCCTGCGCCTCGACGGGCTTCACTTTGCTCACCGCGACTGCGGCCACGACGCCGTGATCGAGAAAACTCGACAGGGCGGCGTTGACTTCGTCCCAAACTTGGTCAACGGGAGCCTGAGGCGGTAGTCCTTGTTTGAGCCCGGTGCGACCCTGGGTTTCCGCAAACTTCAAGAGCTTTTTGAAAAACTTCCCGGCGTCGCCCTGGAGGATTTTCCCCAACGCGGTTTTCTTGTAGGTCTTCCAATGTTTCTTGTAGCCTTCCCATCGGAAGTAGATTTGGCTGTTGGCAGGGAGGACTCTCTCGGCCTTGCTTTGGGCGTAGCAAACACTCGGGATGACGAGCAGCAGACACCCCAGCGCGAATCGTTGCCACATTGGAGCTTCTCCTTTCGGGGGTTGGAAACAGTGCAACACACTCAGTGGTTTTCGTTCCTGGCCTCACG
>CAYYUU010000545.1:0-5737 GCA_964474955.1 uncultured Alcaligenaceae bacterium
GGGCTATCGCAACGGCCTGCCCCCCAACTTGAAAGACAGCGCCACCGGATTTCGCGTCGTGTTGGAACTCGGACGAAGTTGATGGTGGGAAAAACGCAACAGGGCCTCCAGAGGCAAGTACCGAGGAACAAGAGGTCATGGATAAAATACTACTTGTCGAGGACAACGAACTGAATCGGGACATGCTCTCTCGGCGGCTGCGGAAGAAAGGCTACGAGGTCGTGATCGCTGAAGACGGCCAACAAGGTCTCGATTTTGTATTGTCGGAAACACCGGACCTCATTTTGATGGACATGAGCCTACCCGTCATTGACGGGTGGGAAGCCACGCGACGATTAAAGTCCGACGCCGCGACCGAAGACATTCCCGTCATCGCACTCACCGCCCACGCCATGGCCGGCGATCGAGAAAAAGCCATCGAGGCCGGGTGCGACGATTACGACACCAAACCCATCGAGTTTCCGCGCCTCCTCGGAAAGATCGAAGCACTTTTGCAGAAACGGACGTCTTAACATGCCTTCGGAAAACAGTACCGACGCTCCCACTCAACTGGCACGACTGCGGCACGACTTGCGGACACCCATTAACGCCATCGTGAACTACAGTGAGATGCTCGTTGAGGAAGCAGAAGGAACACCCGAAGCGGACTTGATCCCATCGTTGCGGGAGATGCACTCCCTCGGGCATGATCTCAATAAGCTCGTTGGCCAGGTCTTGGACGAGAGAGTGGACCGGCCCCAAGTGTTGGACGATACGTCGGACCTGGCGAATTGCATTCGCGAGAAATTAATGCCCTTGTGCGAAGCCGTGCTGAACAACTTGGCCCAGGCGCTCAATCGGGATTCCCTCCCAGAAGAGTTCTTGGGCGACTTGCAAAAAATCCGCAAAGCCGCTTCGAGGTTGCGAGTCCTCATCGCCTCACCGTTCTCCAGCGCCGCGGCCGACGGCACGATCGACCTGGCCTCTGTTTCGTGCTCTTCCAAGATTGCGTCGGACATGATCCAGCGGGAAAAGGAGCTCGCCGCTAGAAACGCGGCAAACGCGGCCCTGCCGATCACCGGACACATCTTGATCGTGGATGACCACGAAACGAACCGCGACATGTTGGCTCGGCTCTTGAGCAAACAACAGCACACGTTCGAAATGGCCGACAACGGACAGGAGGCCCTCGAACGACTCAAGGCCAAACCGTTCGATTTGGTTTTGTTAGATGTGCTGATGCCACAAGTCGATGGATTCGCGGCGTTGCGACAGATGAAAGCCGATCCCGACCTCACCCATATTCCCGTAATCATGATTTCCGCGGTCGATGACGTCGAGGGGGTCGTGCGGTGTATCGAAATGGGCGCCGAGGATTATTTGCCCAAGCCGTTCGATCCGATCTTGCTCAAGGCGCGGGTCGGCGCGTGCTTGGAACAAAAACGACTCCGCGACCAAGAACTCGATTATCTCCAGAACGTCGAGATCGTTACCAAGGCGGCCGCCGACATGGAAGCTGGGTTGTTCCAGAGCGAGACGCTCGAACAAGTCGCCGAACGCGACGATGCCCTCGGGCAACTCGCGAGGGTCTTCTTGAGCATGGCCAAAGAAGTCCGGACACGCGAGCAACGGTTACAGTTGCAAATCCAAGAGCTACGTGTTGAGATTGATCAAGTACGCAAACAGCAAGAAGTTGACGATATTACCAATACCGACTTCTTTGGCAGAATTCGCGATCAAGGCGAGAATGCGCGTCGGCGGCGAAATCGTAAATAGGGAGGAGGAAACAGAAAGGCAAGAGACAAGAGACAAGAGACAAGACCAAAACGACGTCGAGCCAGACTCCAAAACATCCCAACCCGAAGCGCGAGCGAGGATACAAAAGATACCAACCCCAAGCGCAAGCGAGGAACTCTTACACCAACCCCAAGCGCAAGCGAGGAATCCGAAAAATACCAACCCGAAGCGCGAGCGAGGATACAAAAGATACCAAAGCGGCAGCTGCGCTGCCGCACTCCAAAACACAATAAAGACAACGGCACACGGAGTGTGCCTACTACTCCACAGGGAGAAGGATGAGAGTGTATGTCCAGCATCGTCTCGGTACATTCCTATCGAGGAGGCACGGGGAAATCGAACACGACGGCCAATCTGGTGGCAACCATTGCTGCCACAGGCAAACGTGTGGGAATCGTCGACACGGACATCCAGTCCCCTGGGATTCACGTCATCTTCGGGCTTGATGATAAAAAGATAAACCGTGCCCTCAACGACTATCTGTGGGGGCGGTGTGGCATCGAAGAAACGGCCTACAATATTCGCCCACCGGGAACCGCACCCGGTGGGGAAATCTTTCTGGTTCCGAGTAGCGTCAAGACGGGAGAAATTACACGCGTCTTGCGAGAAGGCTACGACGTCGGTTTGCTCAACGATGGATTCGAAACTCTGCTCGAACGGCTCGAACTCGACTATCTGTTCATCGACACGCACCCGGGACTCAACGAGGAAACGCTCCTTTCGCTCGCCATCTCCGACATTCTCGTTCTGATTCTCCGGCCAGACAGACAGGACTTTCAAGGCACGGCCGTGACGGTGGAAGTGGCGAGAAAACTCAATGTTCCGAAGATGCTCTTGGTCGTCAACAAGGCTCTGCCGACGTTGGATATGGCGTCACTGCGAGATCAGGTCGAAGAATCCTTCCGGACGCCCGTTGCGGGCATCTTCCCAATGTCTACCGAAATGATGGAACTCGGGAGCGCGGGACTTTTTTGCGAACATTACCCGCACCACCCATTTACCAAGGAGCTTCAGAAAGTAGCGAACAAGATTTTGGAGTGAGGCTCTTTCTGGACCCGATCGATCGATCACAGATCCCAATTTCCACAGGAAGCCCACAACTCTTCCTCTGTCTCTTCCCGAAATGTAAGCGGGTTGTAATAGCGGCTTGCTTGGTCCTTCTCCGGTTTCTGAACAACGGCACCGAGACCACTCGTGGCAATAACGGGGGAGGTATTTCGGCCGTTTGCAACCCCAGAAACTCGGACATCGTTTGCAAAAAGGATCGAGAGTGGAAGCGCGCTCATGCCGGTTCTCCTGTTCAATAGGAAAGTGTTGCGTTCGTTTTGTGTTATTCGATTTGTGACTTCATAAGGGGGATAACCAATCAGTCCGAGAACCCGCCATTTCTTTTTGAATTTTTCTCTCCGTTCTCTGGAAAATGTTACAGGATAGAAGGTTGTGGCGATCAGTTTTCTGCGAGCCTGGGTCGAAAGGCAATCCGCCCTGGTCCGGAGAGAACTATTTCCTTGTGGTTCGATTTTCTTTGACGGATTCTCGGACCGTGCGGTTATCCCCTTGTGGGAGCCGATGTTTCTCGAAATACCCCCTGCCCGTTTCGATGAACTGGCGCAGCCGTTCGTCTCTGCGCGAGATGCACGGAACGTCGATCTGCTTCGAGGCTCGAACAACAAGGTGTCGAATGCGTCACTCATTTCAGCCTGAGAACAACAGTCTCAGTTTCCAGCAACAACTTGATGAAGTTTGCGACCGATTTGAACGTCGGTGGCAAGCGGGAGAAATACCGCGCATCGAGGATTATCTCGATGAAATGCACAAAAACCATCGAGAAGCGTTGTTGAAGGAATTGATCCAGCTTGAGGCGTACTATCGCGGTCAGCGAGGGGACACTGTTTCTGCCGAAGACTACACAGAGCGTTTTTCTAAACTTGATGTGCAATGGCTTTCAGAAGTCCTTGATTCGAATCTCTCTTCCTCCCCTGGCCAAGATCCCACTCAAACACGCGATCCAACCGACACCCTCAAAGAAGGCTCCAAAATTCGCTACTTCGGGGATTACGAAATTCTCGAAGAGATTGCTCGCGGAGGAATGGGCGTCGTCTACAAAGCTCGTCAAGTGAGCCTCAACCGAATCGTCGCGTTGAAGATGATTCGGGCGGGCGAGTTAGCGACCGAAGAGGCCGTCCAGCGCTTTCGCACCGAAGCCGAATCTGCCGCGAATCTCGATCATCCGAACATCGTGCCCATCTATGAAGTCGGCGAGCACAACGGACAGCACTACTTCAGCATGAAGCTCATCGAGGGAGGAAGTCTCGCCCATCCCGAACCGGCCATCACCAAACAACAACAAAGACAAGTCGCCCAACGAATGGTGACAATCGCCCGAGCGGTCCATCATGCTCACCAACGCGGTATTTTGCATCGCGACCTCAAGCCCGCCAACATCTTGCTGGATGCCGATGGACAACCTCACGTTACGGATTTCGGGTTGGCCAAGCGTGTTGAGGGAGACAGTGCACTGACGCAGACTGGGGCGTTGATTGGAACACCGAGTTATATGGCTCCCGAACAAGCCAGTGGAGACAAAGAGATCACGACGCAGGCGGACGTGTATGGTTTGGGGGCTGTTATGTATGAACTGTTGACGGGCCAACCTCCTTTCAAAGCAGGCAACTTGTTTGACACAATTCTCCAAGTTCGCGAGCACGAGCCCAATCCACCAAGGAAGCATCACTCCAAAGTTGATCGGGACCTGGAAACGATTTGCTTGATGTGCTTGAGAAAAGAGCCAGAAGGCCGATACGGTTCCGCGGGTGCCTTGGCCGATGAGTTAGGACGCTGGCTCCAAGGCGAACCCATCGAGGCACGGTCTGCAGGCCGACTCGAGCGTGTCATAAAATGGGCCAGGAGGAATCCGACAACGACGGTCTCGATTGGGGCAGCGTTAATTGTTGCCGTGAGCGTCTTTGGGATTTGCGTAAGTCTGTTTTATAACTCGAAGCTCACAGACGCGAATGTACGACTCGAAAAGGCTCTTGTGCAAGTCGGTGAGCAAAAAGAAAAGGCCGAGATGCGTAAGCGAGAGGCCGAACGGCAGAAGGCCGAAGCGGAAAAACGCAAACAAGAAGCCAAGCGACAACAGACCGAGGCGGAAAAACAACGTCGGCGAGCGAATCGTTTTCGGTACGCCGCCCAAATTCGTCTTGCCCAAACGGCATTCAAGTCGAACGACATTCGTCGTGCAGTACATGTGCTCGCAAGTCTCCAGCCAGAATTCACCGACGGCGAGGACCTTCGTGGTTTTGAATGGTTCCATCTTTGGGCCAGGTGCAATGGGTACACGCGAGCCTTTCGAGGACATACAGATAAGGTAACTTGTCTGGCGTATGACCAGCGAGGACGGGTATTGGTGTCCGGAAGCCTTGATAAGACAGTTCGCCTTTGGGACACTAAAACTGGCGAACAACTGAACTGTTTCAAGGACCATGTCAAACCTGTTCTGGATGTGTTCGTGCATGAGAAGAATGATGTAATTGCCTCGGTCTCAAACAAACAACTGATCGTTTGGGATCGGAAAACGAAAACGCAACGGCTTGCGATACCAAGTGGAGAGAATCTGAAAAATACCGTTTTCAGTCCTAAAGGCAAATATGTCGCCATCGTCCAAGGCAAAAAAGTCATCGAACGAATGGGTAACACAATTCGGTACCATTATTTTCAAGTTGTTACTTGTCGGGATCTAACAAACGGGAGACTTACTTTTGAATTTGAAGCCAAGGGACGTGGCCCTGTTGCGATCACTGAAAACGATCAGTTCATCGATTGGAATGGATTGCAGCGAGATGTGAAAACTGGTGAGTTGCTGTTGGTTTCGAAGAGAAGTGAATACTTGGCTGGGCAGTTATCTGGTCATACAAGAAGCAATCGAAGAGCATCAGTTCTGGATCTCCCGAAACGTCAA
>CAYYUU010000546.1:0-2653 GCA_964474955.1 uncultured Alcaligenaceae bacterium
TAAAGCCTCCATCCGTCCCACCCATTCGGAAAGAAAAGCTGCTGGAGTTCGTTTCCCACCTTGCCAGCAAGGATTCGGCGGTAGCCTATCAAGCTGTCTTGCGTCTCTCTCACTCTTCGGGAGCAGTCCGGTGTTTGAGTCCAACAGTACAGAAAATAGCCAAAGAAATAGAACGACGAACCAAGGTCATCAAAGAGCTGGTGGCCCAACTCGGTGGCGAGCGCTATCGCACACGCATCCGAGCCGAAATGGAACTCCGTCTCGCTGCCTGGACGGACGCGATAGCGATTCGAAAACACCTCAAAGGCGACCTTGCGAGGGAAACGCGGACACGTCTGGAGAAAGTGTTGAAAGAGTTTCGCAAAGAGCCCATGCCTGAAGACCTTTTATTTTTGTATCGAGCAATAGAAGTCCTTGAGCTTGTCGGGACGAAAGAAGCTCAAAGCGAATTGAACAAGATAGCCAAGTGTGGTTCGCATGGGTTGGCTACTGAAGCCTCCGAGGCACTTGTGAGAATGAACGGCGAGTAACAGCGATCTGGCACAATCCAAAACTCCATGAACGAGGAGCCATGATGAAACACATTCTGCTTTGCACATTTCTGCTCTGTTTATGGTCCGGCGAAGCCGGAGTTGCCCAAGACAAAACCAAGGACAAGAAAAAGCCACATCCCCTGTGGGTCACCGAAAAACCGATCACCAAACTGGCAATCCCTTACTTCCCAACGTCTATATCTTTCTCGCCCGACGAGAAGCATCTCGCCATTTCGTTCGATAACGGACATCGCGGCGGGTGGGTCCTGCTCGGGAATCCGCAAGGTAACAATTTCAAGAAAGTCGCTGTCCAAAAAATGGGGCTTTCGTGTGTGGCCTTCTCCCCGGACGGCAAGACGATTGCTACGTCTTGTACCAATGGTTATGTCACGCGGTTCAATCTTCGGGACGAGAAGGAACTGTGGAAAGTCCAAGTGGTTTCCAAAACTAACGGCTACAATTCTTGCCTGGAATTCTCACCGGATGGGAGGCTATTAGCCGTCGGTGCTGGGGATGACGGACGAGTTCGGCTCTCTCGGGCCTGTGATGGAAAGCTGCTGCGCGTCTTGGAAGGGAGTTTAGGCCACACCGTCTGGGCCATAGCATTCTCTCCCGACGGGCGATTCGTCGCGGCTGGGGAGGAAAGTCGCGGCAAAGCATATGTTTGGAACGTCAAGACAGGAACTCGGGTTGCTGTTCTGCAAAACAAACCGAATCCAACACCTTGGAACGCCTGGTGGGTTCGGTCACTGAAGTTTTCCGTGGATGGAAGAATGTTGGCGACCGTAGGACCAGGTGGCAAAACGTGGGTGTGGGAGCGTTGGACGGGAAAGGTTCGCCACAAGTTTTCAGGCGATCCGCTGTTGAAGGGAGGTGGGTCCTTCGAACGATTCGGAAACTTTGCTTGTGACCGCTCGTTACTCAGCATCTCGCCCTCCGGCAAGTTGTTTGCTTCCCTGACCCGAGGGAAACAGCCCCACAAAAAGGGCCCAATTCCTTGCACCTTGCATATTTTTCGTCGCCGGAAGCTTTCAGTTCCGCAAAAACAGCGAGTTCTTGACGGCTCGCCCAAGTCAACCCTTCAAAACCTCATCGCGAAGATCACCAGTCGAGATGCTTCTGTGGCTTACCAGGCCATTCTGAAACTATCGGGCTGCCAGAAAGCGGTGACTCAGTTGACCCCAAAGATTCAAAAACTTCGGACCGAAATCGAGACCCGAACAAAAGCCATACCCCGGCTTGTTGGGGACCTCGATAGCAGCCGGTATCGCACACGCATCCGAGCCGAAATGGAACTCCGTCTCGCTGCCTGGACGGACGCGATAGCGATTCGAAAACACCTCAAAGGCGACCTTGCGAGGGAAACGCGGACACGTCTGGAGAAAGTGTTGAAAGAGTTTCGCAAAGAGCCCATGCCTGAAGACCTTTTATTTTTGTATCGAGCAATAGAAGTCCTTGAGCTTGTCGGGACGAAAGAAGCTCAAAGCGAATTGAACAAGATAGCCAAGTGTGGTTCGCATGGGTTGGCTACTGAAGCCTCCGAGGCACTTGTGAGAATGAACGGCGAGTAACAGCGATCTGGCACAATCCAAAACTCCATGAACGAGGAGCCATGATGAAACACATTCTGCTTTGCACATTTCTGCTCTGTTTATGGTCCGGCGAAGCCGGAGTTGCCCAAGACAAAACCAAGGACAAGAACAAGCCGCATCCTCTTTGGGTCACGGAAAAGCCGATCTCAACGACCGTCTTGCCCAGGCGACCCACCTCCATGTGCTATTCGCCCGATGGCAAACACCTCGCGCTTTCTTTTGACCTCCGAGCTTCAGGCGGTTTGGTGATGCTCGCAAACGGAGAGGGGAAGCGTTTGAAAAGAGTCATCGGCGAAGATGCAGGGATCTTGTGTGTTGCTTTTCTTCCCGACCAGAAAACGCTCGCCACGACAAGCACGAATGGTGAGGTAACTTTCTACGATCGCAAAGCTGGTAGGTTTCTCCGTCGGATCAATGCTCGGCCTCGGGTCGTCACTGATCGGTTGACTCATCTGGCAGCAACCTATCTAGCATTCTCGCCAGACAGCAAACTCTTCGCGCTTGGTTGGGGGCAAGGAGGACACGTTT
>CAYYUU010000546.1:2663-5732 GCA_964474955.1 uncultured Alcaligenaceae bacterium
GTTTGGGTTTACGATACGAACACAGGAAAACTTGTTCGGAAGATGCAAGGACGATATCCAAGCTACGTTGGTCCATTGGTCTTTTCTCCCGACAACAAGTGGCTTGCGGCCGGTGACGGATCTGGAATTATCAAGATTTGGAGTCTCAAGACGGGGCGACTCTCCTCCACACTCGATCCCCTCCCTCCTTCCAAGTCGGATTTAGTGAATTGGTGGGACAATCCGTTGTGCTTCTCCAAGGATGGCTGGATGTTGGCGACGCGAGCGTACGGTGGGCAAGTTCGCGTGTGGGAACGGGCCAGCGGGAAAACTCGACAAATTATTGAAAACGACCCCGACTCCCAGAATCGTATCCTTGATCGATTCGGTATCTTCTCAAGCACAGAACGCTTTCTTGCAATCTCTCCTGACAAACAGTTGATGGCCCGGGTCGAAATTACTCAACCAAATAAACGAAAGCCGACCGAGATCACATACACTCTCTTGGTCAGTAAGCGACGCGAACGTCCACGAAAGAAGGCTCAACCCCAACCGCGTCTCCCCAAATCCGACATCAAGAAGTTGACTCCAAAATTGCGGGCCGCGAGCGGGTTTGTGGCTTACCCAGCGATTCGGAAACTCGTTCGTTGTGAGGGCGTCGTCGAAGAATTGGCACCCACAGCCCAACGCATCCAGAAACAGTACCACGCGCGAGTCCGAGCCATCGCCAAACTCGTCAAGCAGCTTGGCAGCGAACGTTTCCAAACGCGAGCCAAGGCCGCTCACCAACTGAAGCTGGCAGCCTGGCTCGACTTCGCTGGCGTCAAACAGCATCTCAATAAACCTCTTGCGCTGGAGGCCAAACTGAGGCTTCAACGCATCGTCGAAGAGTTCCCGAAGCAATCGATGCCCGAAGACCTTTTGTTCTATTATCGGTCCATCGAGATCATCGAACGTTGTGCTACGAAACAGTCAATGGGTGCACTCAAACGGTTGAGTCAAGCTGAGGCGTCAATTCTGACCCAGGAAGCTCAATACGCTCATTATCGGCTCGGCAAAACGGAGCCACCCGATTGAATTATTGCCCTTTTCTTGGATCAACACAGCTATCGAATGTCTGGTACTTTCTCTACTCGGTTCCGGCTCGGAGACCATTCCTCAATACGAATCGCCCCGTTTTCTTCGAAGTCCTTGACAATCTCAACGATATCCATGATCACGTTGATTTGGACGTCGGACTCTATTTTTTGGAAGTGGTTGAAGACCCGTTCCCGATTTTTCCCTAAGCTCGGCAGACGTGGATCGGAAACGAAGAGAGGTGCAGGAACCTGCCTCCCGACACACACCAAGTGTGCCGGGAGACATTCCTTGGCAGCAGGTAACTTGGGTTTGGGTCACCGTGCTGGATATAACCTAATTTTTTCGGTGAGCCAGAGCAAGTACAAAATGCACTTTTTTCCCATTTCTCGCGCTCGTCTCAATCCGTCTTCGGTGCAAAGTAATATTTCCCATGAATGAGTTCTCGAGCCCGTGCCATGTCCGAACCTCGCAACTGGTCGATTTGGATTGTTCCGTTCTGGCTTCCCTTGCGGATGCGAAAGCTGAACAGTAGTCCCTTCTCTGGCCCACCAACCTTCGCTTCGTCGACGAAACGGATCACCCGTCCGAAAAGAATGTTCCCCTCGCTGATTGCATAGTCCGAAGTCACCGACAACTTTTGCCCTTCGACGGCGATACTGACCGTGAACGTCTTCTTTTGAATGTCCATTCGGATCGTCGCTTCGTCGGTCACACGGACCCAGCTTCCCAGGTAACCTTTGGGCGAGGTGGTTTGGGCATGGGCGGGGGCAAGGCTCGCGAGAAGCGCGAAGACGGCGATGGGAAACCAACGTTTCATGGGGTGTCTCCTGGATGGTCGATCAAGGTGGTGTGCCCATGCCGTTGCGATTGAAAAAAGCGAATCGGCAAGGGAGGCGTAAGATCTCATCGACTCTCAGGAAGTACGATTTCAATGCAAAAAGGACCCCTTCGTGAAAGGAGTCCTTGAGCCAGAAGTATTCTGCCGGTTGTCGGAATCGCGGGAATTGTGCGGCTATCCACCGAACAGGCGTCGGAAGACGCCGCTATTGTTTTTGTTGGCTTGTTCTTCGGCGTCGAGATCAATGGCCATCTGGGTCTGGGCGGTTTGTCGAGGTGCTGGTGCGTTGGCTCGCGGCGTGGGAGCGGGTGTTGGTGCTGGCCCGTTCGCGTCCTGTCGCCGACGTCGAAGTTCTTGCAGGCGATCTTTCAAGTCGCCATCGCGTGAGGCTTGTTCGATCTCTCGCTGCAGATCCCGATACATTTGCTGGATTTCGTTTCGCTGTCTGGCCAGTTCGACGCGCTCGCGGGACATCGCCATTTCCATTTGGCGTGCCTGCTCCATCAGAGCTTCTTCGTCTTCTTGGAGTTGTCGTCGTTCTTCTTCCAATTGTTCCTTGATGGCCATTAATTCTTGTCGCGTTTGGAGCGGGTTCGAACTCGCGTTGCCCCCACTGCTTCCGCCGTCTTCGCGGAGTTCTTTGAGTTCTTGGTGGAGTGCGCGAATCATCTCCGACTTTTCTTCCAGGAGTGCTTCGTACTCTCTTTGTTGCTCGATCCAAACCGATTCGGTTTGGCTAGTCGTGGCTTCGAGAATCTGTTCGAGTTCTTCCACGCGAGTGCGGAGTTGGTTGTTTTCGGCTTGCAGATTCGCCGTCGCTCCTGTTGCCTCGCCCGGCGCTCGATTTCCTTGGGCGCCAAGCGCCCCATTGCCCGAATTTGCGTTGGTCTGGCCTTGGTGAGTGGGGCGCGGTTGTTGTCGTGCGGCACCGGAGGAAGCCTCGGATTGCCTGGCCAATAGCTGTTGCATCTCTTGGTGCAAGGGATCGTCCGGACCGAGAAGGTCGAGGACCGAAGAGGCTCGCTGACCAGATTCGGAATTGTGTTGGTGATTGGAATTGCTTCCGTGGCCGTTCCCTGAATCTCGAGGGGGAGTTTGACCATTGAACTGTGACATATATATCCACTCCGCGGATCGATCCCAGGTTGTACGAACTTTCAGCCTCGGTCACG
>CAYYUU010000547.1:0-5731 GCA_964474955.1 uncultured Alcaligenaceae bacterium
ATTCAGATTTGTCCGAACTTCGGCTAGAATTTGTTCTGCCTTAGCCGAGAGGCTCGCGATTTTTCTTGGTCTTTCCCGATCCGGCTTTGCAATTTCAACAAAATCTAATTTTGTTGGCCGAAACAACCGGAGATTTCGATTGGTGGTTGTGGAGGGAAATTCGCCAGTTTAGAGAGAATACGCAGAGCAGAAAGAAAGCCGAACGGAATCAAATTCCCGTTCGGCTTCCTGAGCGTTGGTCTTGGAGTTGATGGACAAGAACGTTAAGGTTTCTTCAACCAATCTACATCGTCCGCCGGATCGAAGAGTCGCGGTACCGGTTCCAACTGTTCCGGGCGAGGTTGGGGTTGGTTGGCAAAGCACTTTGCCCACTGGTTCGCTTCGACCTTGGGCCGAATGGCGGCGAGGCTTGAAAACGGGTTTTCCAGTTGTTTCCTCGGGACGCCGTTGGCGTAAGCCTCTTGAATGAGTTTGAGGGCCTTCTGACAATCGCCCGGATTGTTGACATCCGCCAAACGCGCGTAAACCTGGGCTTTGAACAGATACAGTTCCGCGCAATCTTGTTTGGAAACGCGAGCGAGATTGATTGCCGTGTCGATGGATACTCGGCTCATCTTGAGCAAGTCCAAGAGGTGGACTTTGTGATCTTTGGTGCCGGGTGGGAGCATCGGCGGCTTTGGTTCTCGCCGGTATAGCCGGACCGGGGTTTTCTCCCCTCGAAACCGATACTTCTCGAAGAGGTTCCAGCAGGCCTGGGCCTTTCCGTAATAGGCCACATAAGGAGGCACCGGCGAGTTGGAGTCGGCTGTCGATTGTTCGATGGCACAATCGAAGAAGAAAGTCGCCCGCTCGACGAACTGTTGTCCCTGGTTCTTCAACAGCCAGGCGAGGTTTTGGAACACAACCGACGAACGGTAGCCTTGTTTGATTGCTCGTTCGTATTTCGTTCTAGCCAGGATGGCAGGCGAAGGTCCTTTTTTCCCTCCCAGCCCGTTCTGGATGTTGGTCTTCCCACCTTTTTCGGATTCTCGGTGCAAACAGAATCCCTGACATGCGATCCAAATTGGGTCGGGCTTCCGGCCAGGGTGAGCATCCTTGGACAACTCTTCCAGTGCCTTGTACTGGTCTGCCGCCGCAACCCACAACCGTTGTGCCTGGAGGGACTTCGCAAGGGCGAACACGTACCGGGGATCCTTCCCGTTCACATCGTCGCTGGCTTTTTGGAACAACTTGATCGCCTTCAAATAACCCGTCTCGGGATTCGACTGTTCGAACGCCTTCCTTCCTTGTTTGTACAGGACTTCGGGAGGCAGAACTTGTTCTTTTCGGACACTCGCGGTCTGCGTTTCGGGCGAGTCTTCGATCTCGGGTGGATCGAGCACGAATTGGGAAAACGCGACTCCGGCGCCCAGAGTCAAGGGCAAGAGGACCGCCGCAACGACCCATTTCCAGAACCGATTGGGTGCTCGTTTTCGTTCGAGTCTTTCGACAATTTCGGCGGCGGAAGCGGGTCGGTCGTCGGGGTTTACGGCCAGACACTGGTGGACGATCCGGGCAAAGACGCGGTCGATGTCGGGACGAATTTCCTCGATGGGCTTGACGGCCTGGCGGTGCCGCGTTTCCAGGAGTTGGCGGAGTTCTTCAGACGTCCACTTGGCCGAAATATGTCCGAAGGGGTGTTGGCCGGTGAGTAATTCGTACAGAATAACGCCGTAAGAAAACAAATCCGAACGGGCATCCAGCTCTGGCGGGCTCTCTTTGCGCCGCGGGTCCGTGGCCAAAAGTTGTTCGGGCGACATATACGCGAGGGTGCCGCCGAGGCGGTTGGTCACGGCTTTCTCGTCGACCGAAAGGTTGAAATCGAGTAGTTGGGGGATTCCGTCGGAAGTGAGCAGGACGTTCGAGGGCTTCAGGTCCTGGTGTCGGATTCCTTTTTGGTGGATGAAATCCAAACCCTTCGCGAGGTCGATGGCGATGAGGCGAATGCCCTGGACGTAGGAGCAATCGATGGGAAACCGCGAGGGCGGATTCTCGGTGAGTGGATCTTCGGGAATCTTGTCCTGGATGGCTTGGTCGATCACGTCTGCTTTGGTCGGCAGGACGGAAGAGCGAGCCCGGTCCAAGACGTTACAGAGTGTCGCCCGACCACGATAGGGCATGCAAACGGCCGTGAGCTGTGTCCTTTGGTCTTTCGCTACAGAATAAATGGGTACGACGTTGGGGTGATGCAATGGCCCCAAGATGGCAATTTCTTCGGAGACGCCCTGGAACGCGACTTTGAGGGCAACCTTTCGGTTTCCGACCGCCGGTTCGATGGCGGAAAACACTCGGGCGAAGGCTCCCCGACCGAGTTCTTCCTGGATTTCATATCCCAAAAACTTGTTTCCGAGGACGGGCCAATCTTCCTCTTCGGGCGCCTCCAGGAGAGTGCCGTGTTCTTCGAAGAAGTTGTGGACCTGGATCAATCGTAAGAGTGAACTGCGGAAGTCGGGGAACCGGTCGCAGTATTCATCGGGATCGATCTGCTCCCCTCGCTCGACCTGGCGGCAAAAGCTCTCGTAGGCTCTGCCGAGAAGGCTCGACGGAGCCGAGTGGTCTTCGCTGGCGTTCCCCAAGAACAGGGCAAGAAATTCGTCTGCGGCTTGGGCGTCGAGAGGGTTTTCTTCCTCCTGCGGCCTTGGTTCGACGGCAATCTCTTGGTCCGTTCTGTTATTCGGGTGTTCGTAGTTTACAACGGAGGGCGGAACTTGGAGCCCCGATCCTCTCGGGTGGACAGTGTGCGGCTCTCGTGTCATTGGTCCATCTCTCCATGTGCTGCGTCCGGTCGTAATTCCGACAGGTCGTCGCGAAAATCTTCGGTTTGTCTAGCGGGCCGTACAGGAATTCCCTCGCACGCAACGGCAGGGTCGTGATGCCCCGTGAGGAATGTGGCTTTCTTGCGGAGTCTGGCGATGATGCGGCGGATCGTGCGTGCGCTGAGATCGAGTTCGGTTGCGATCTCGTTGGTGTCTTTTCCCTCTTTCAACAAGAGCAGGACCCGTTGGTACAGGGCAGGTTGTTGAGACAGGAGTTGTTCCCAGACCTCACGGCCCATGACGATTTGACTTGGCGTTGGCTGAGTTCCCAACGGCAAGTTCGGGATGGCGTCCTGGAGGGGTCGGTTTCTTCGATGATCGTTCTTTTGCGCCTTCTCCTTTCGGGCGGCGTCGACGACCTTGTATTTGGCCATGGCCCGCAAGTAAGCCCGGAGTTCCCCGGGAGAGGAGCACTTGTCGGCTTTGCGCTCGTCGGCGAAGAAAGAGGCCCAAACCTCCTGGGCAAAATCCAGCGAATCGAAGGCTTGCCGCATGTCGGGCGAGAGGGTCCCGCGAATGGCTTGTTGGAGAAAAGTCCCGTAGTGATCTAACAATTGCCGGGCAGCTTCCTCCGATCCACCAAAGGCTTCGCGGATTAGACGGACCAAGACTTTATCTTCTGCGAGGTCCGCAGACCTGTCGGGTATGTTTTGCTGGTTGGTTTCCTCCGGTGTCTCACTCACCGCTTCGTGCCTCCGCGCTGCGGGAACACCTTCGGGGTTGTCCATGCAGGCCGCATCCTCGCTCAGCGTCTCCGGGGATGCCTCGCAGGCACGAATTCCGGGTGGCGGATCGGAACGGCTGTTCTGAGATTGCATCTCGGAACCCTCAAGTTGGGAGCTTCCGCGGCAGACGGGAAAACCGAGAAACTCTTGTGTGGCGTAGTGTCTCGGGGTAGTTACCCTGCACTTCGTGCAAGGAACAGTCCCTGTTTGGGTGGACTCGTTGGAGTTGTTTCCTCTACGCGTTGTGGAAGGAAGGGGATGTTGAGTTCGTTCTTGGTGCCGTGCAGACCTCTTCCTCCGTTTCAAAACGCACGGTTGCAGTGTTTCCGAACATTTGTGTTGCAGGAACTGCAAACTAATGTTCCGGTCTGGCCGGACATTCCGAAACTTCGGGTCTTACCACCCTATCCCTTCTGCGCGTCCGTGTGCAGAGTTGGGGCAGAGCAACCACCATCCCGCGAGCATGAACTTGAATCTATATTATGTACCTTACAATATATGCGCGGAAATGAATGCTGCCAAAAGTCGTTTTGAAGAATTCCAAAAAAGATTCCTCCATGCGTCTCATAAGATGTGCGTTTGCCTCCATATAGATTTTTGCCGATATCTAAAGGCTGTGTCCTGTGTTCCTCCGCTCAAATACCTTTCCAAAGGAAAAATCCTAATGATTTCGGTCCGTGTTCTCTCCTGTTTTTTTCCTTCCACGCAGCATTGACAAACTTCGAACAATCCTGAGTAATGAACAAAGGGTGTGATCTCCCTCGGGAACGTAGGACAGGTTTGTAACCTGTCTTACGATCTAACGATTCTAAAATCCAGTCACCAACTGACCAAAAAGCACGTCACCTCAAGGAAGTGGAGGTCCACCGGGGCCAGCGAAAGCGAGAGGTTTTATTCGCAGGCGAGCGAAAACTTTACTGGGAAGTTCAATGCGGTACTTCATCACGGGCGCAACAGGTTTTCTCGGCAGTCACATCGCGGAACATTTGGTAGAGAACGGCAAAGAAGTCGTCACTGTTGCGCGACCGGAAAGCGATACCAAGTTCCTGGAACGTCTTGGGGTGACCGTCGAGCGAGGCGACTTCCGTGATCCGGCGTTGCTGCGTCGGATCATCCCGGACATGGAGGCGGTGCTTCACTGCGCCGCCAAGGTCGGGGATTGGGGGCCGGTAGGTGAGTATCGCCAGGTCAACGTGGAAGGGTTCCGGCAAGTTCTGGAGGCGTGTAAGGGGCAGGCTCTCTCGCGATTCGTTTACATTAGCTCCCTCGGGGTCTATGCGACGAAACACCACCATGGGACGGACGAAACCGAACCACTCCCGAAATCCCATGCGGACGGCTACACCCAATCGAAGGTCGAGGCCGAGCAACTCGCGATGAAATATTATCGGGATTTTGGCGTACCAGTCGTCGTCCTGCGCCCGGGCTTTATTTATGGCCCGAGAGACCGGTATCTTGTTCCGCGAATCGTCGAGAGCCTCCGCCAGGGGACGATGCGATACCCTGGCGCGAAAGGTCATCGTGCCCTCAACACCATTTACGTCGGGAACCTGGTTCAGGCGGTCCTATTGTCGCTGTATCGGGAAGAGGCCGTTGGCGAAATTTTCAATTTGACCGATGGCGAATACGTTTCGAAGCGACAATTCATAGAGGCCATCGCGGACCAAATGGAACTGCCTCGGCCCACCCGCACTCCGCCGTTGTGGTTGGCGAGGTGGCTGACGTGGTGTAGCGAAACGTGGGCCAAAGCCACGGGGGCCAAAACGGCTCCGTTGTTCACCCAGGCCCGCTTGAAGTTCATGGGCTACAACCTGGACTTCAGCATCGATAAGGCCAAGATGGAACTCGGATATTTGCCCCGCTACAGTTTCGAAGATGCCATTTACCTCACCATGCGTTGGTTCAAGGAACAAGAAGCGTTGGCCGAAAAGACAGAGGAAGAAGCCGAGAACGCCTCGGCGGTCGCAGAATCGGAGGCTGTTTCGGAATAGAAAATAGGGACAGGGAACAGAAAGACAAAGTGCCACGCAAGAGGCACTTGGACAGTCAAATAACAAATTGTGGTGTTTTGATATGTTTTTTCGGAGAGTGTCGTCTTTCGCTCTGCGAAAGAACGCCTGTCTTCTACGCCCTTTCGCCGAGCGAAAGACG
>CAYYUU010000548.1:0-4231 GCA_964474955.1 uncultured Alcaligenaceae bacterium
CGACACCGGCATTGGAATCCGAGAAGAGCACATGGAAAAGCTGTTTCAGCCGTTCGAACAAATCGACTCGACGGCGACTCGGACCGCTGGTGGAACCGGCTTGGGCCTCGCGATTAGCCGGAAACTCGTCACGTTGTTGGGAGGGACCATCGAGGCGGAAAGCTCTCCTGGCATGGGGTCAACCTTTCGCTTTACCGTCAAGACCGGGTCACTCGCCGAGGCCGACTGGCTCACGCCGGATCAAGAGAGCCTGGTCGAGGTCGAAAATCCTGCTGAGGAAAAGTCCCTTCCCGAACTCAGCGGCCACGTCTTGGTCGTGGACGACCGGCCCGACATCCGTCTCCTGGTCAGGGAATTCCTCGGTGCCGCCGGCGCTCAGGTCGAGACGGCCAATGACGGCGCCCAGGGGCTCAACGCCTGGTTGTCGGCGCGGGACGAACACGACCCCTTCGATGCCGTGTTGATGGACGTTCAGATGCCCGTCATGGATGGTCTGGAGGCGACCGAACGACTCCGCGAGGGAGGCTATGAAGGGCCCATAATTGCTCTGACGGCCAACGCCATGCGCGGAGACCGAGAGCGGTGCCTCCAGGCCGGATGCAACGACTTCATCACCAAACCGATCGATCGAAACGAACTGATTCAGACACTTCATCGGTGGATGACCACCGAGCCCACGAGCCAAGTGCCGGAACAAACAGAAGAAGACGAAGGCATCCGTGTCCTTTGCGTCGACGACAGCCGGGCCGTATGCTCGATGCACAAGATGCTCCTGGAAAACCTCGGCCATGAGGTCGTCGCGGCCACGAGCGGTCCCGAAGCCCTTCAGCTCCTCGAATCGTTTACTCCCGACGTCGCGTTGTTGGACTTGACCTTGCCGTGGATGTCTGGCGACGAGGTATTGGCCAAGCTGAAAGAGAAATTCGAATTGGACGAGTGTGTCTTCGTGTGTCTCTCCGGAAGACAAGAAGAAGACGTGGCATGGCGAGCGTTGGGGTTCGACCACTACATCCAAAAGCCGGCGGACCTCGAAGACTTCCAAAAAGTCCTTCGAAAGCCGGCAGGTGAAAGGTAACCAAGTCAAAGGATCTACGACTCGATCCGGCAACGAGGCATCTCACGACAACAACGGAGGTCGAGAATTATTTGTGGCGTCGTTTCCAATCCGAAGCGGGAAATGTGTATTCAAAACCCTCAACACCCCCTGATCTGCGGTTTTGTGGGTTTTGAGTACACATTTGGACACTTCCGGTAGCATTTTCGGAAGGTCGTTTTTCGAGCGGGAAGCCCAAAACACATACACAAAACCTACAAAACCCCCGCCTCTGAGGTTTTGTAGGTTTTGTGTGGGTGAAGTACGGAGGAACGGGGTGGAAAATTTGCCTCCTCCAGTTCGTTCCAAGTTTGCCTTGGAATTGGCTACTTTGGAAGGAGATGTTCGGTGAACGCGTGCTGCCCGCTTCGTATCGAGATGGTTCTCGGGAATCTGTCACTGTGGAGCCGTTTTCCGGAAAGGAAAGGACCTCGCAGCGTTTCCATTAGCCAGTTGGCGAACTGTGTCCCATACTTGCGGTGGCAGACTACACTTCCGTTGCGCCTTGGGAGACGACTGTGCACCGCATTTCACTGATATTGCTTCTTGGCTTGGCTCTCGAACCGAGTTCGGCCCTCGCCACCAATTTTTCCTTTGAATGGGGCAACCTCGAAGGGTGGAAGGGACGCGGGTTCTACGTGACGACCGCCGATCCGCATGGCCCAAGTTTGTCGTTCGGTGTATGCAGCAGCGATGCCGGAAATCCCACGCGAAATGGAATTCGGAGATTTCGATTCCGCGTGCCGAAAGGCTCCGGCGACGTCCGATTCTCGGCCTACGCCCATCGCCCGAGAGGGACAGCGAAAGATCGTCGTCTGGACGTGCGGCTTCGGTACAACGAAAGCGATATCCAAAAGTTCGTGAAGGAAGGGTCTCGGTGGGTTCGGCTGGAGGGTCTGCGCGAACCTGCCAAGGGACAACCGAGACAGTATAAGTGGGACGTGAGTGAGTACGAAGGACGCGTCCTTGAGATCGTGATCGAGGATCTCGACACGCGACCGAGTTGTCATTTGTTTTGTTCTGGCTTCGCCGCGTACGCTCACCCGAACCCCAATCTTGCGCGTTTTGAACGGGTGATGAAGAACCTCCAGGAAAAACACAAACTTGCGAGGATGCGAAAGTTCGAAAGCACATTCTTCATTTCCTGGAGCAACGGCAGTTCGGGTTTTACCAAGAACCAACTTCGGACTTGCGACACACTCTTGCGGTTGTTCGAAATGCATTTCCGCAAACGTGGATTCTCCGTGCGTCGACCTCGTGAAAAATTGATGGTCGCGATTTTTCGGAGCCAACAGGGGATGGAGAATTATCTCGGAAGGGAATTGCCGGCAAGCATCACCGGGCTCTACAACAGCAAGGACAACCGGCTGTTGCTCTACGACTTGCATCGCAATCGGGCCTTGCTTACGGGAAAGCAAAAGGCCCTCGACACCACCAAGTACATCCCGCTGGACCAGTTGCGTCTTCAGGCCCAAACGACGATCCAGCGACAAGCCGAAGAGTTCGGACAGACACTCAACAAGACCACCGCGATTCACGAAGCCGCACACCACGTTTCGTTCAACTGCGGGCTCCTGAACCGAAAAGGAGACGTTCCACTTTGGCTCGCGGAAGGTCTGGCGTGTTATTGCGAACCGACCGTCGGCGGGGCTTGGCAAGGGATCGGGCAGCCGAACTACTCGCGGCTCAGAACACTGGGAAGCGTTCTGCAACGGAAAAGTGAGTGGATTCCCTTGCGAGTCTTGCTCGCACGTGACGACTGGCGAACGAATACGCCCACTGCGTTCGTTGGTTATGCCCAGAGTTGGGCCTTATTCCATTGGTTGATGGAAACGAGACCGAAGCAGTTCGCGTGGTACATGCGCCGGACGTACACGCGGCGGACTCCGGAACGACGGCTCCAAGATTTTGCCCAGGCGTTTGGGTCGGACCTGAACCAGTTCGAGGTACAATATCACCGCTATATTCGCGCCTTGGTTGAACGATATCCCGCTTCCAGATGAAAGCCACAGACGGCGCTTGGAACGAAGCTGCCCGAAAGTTGGGAACGTACAGTTCTCATGGAAACCGCGAAAATTCGGATCGTGCGGAAAAATCTTGTATTGTCGACGTAGCCGATTCCGAAGAGTATTGCGGGCATCATTTGACTTCGTGTTGAGCGTGCTTACAATTTGGGTGGATTGTGTCAAAGGGAGACACTTTCTACTCACTTCCAAACGAGGCTCTCATGGCCACTGACTTCCGGCTCAAAGAAGGTCTGTCTGAAATCACCGATGCCATCGTTGCGACGTACACGGAATGTCGGCACATCAACCACCTCGGGCATAAACCGTTGCCGAGTCGGGAAGCCATCATCGACATCTTGACCGACCTGTTGGAGATCATTTATCCGGGATACGTTCGGCGGCAGAATCTCCACATGGGCAATGTCGAATACCACGTTGGTGCATTAATTGATGGCTTACACGACAAATGCGTCCAACAGATCACGCGGGCGTTGCGACACGAATGTCAGCAACTGCAACAACCCGAAGACGATTGCGAAGCCAAGGCCCAGCACATCACGATCGAGTTTCTCAGTAAGCTCCCGCCCCTCCGGAGTCTGTTGGAGGAAGATGCCCAGGCGGCCTTCGTCGGAGACCCAGCGGCGACCAACTATCACGAGATCATCTTCTGCTATCCTGGGCTGGAGGCCGTAACGATCTATCGGATCGCCCACGAGTTGTTGCTTCTCGGGGTTCCTTTGATTCCTCGGATGATGACGGAATTTGCGCATTTCAAAACCGGCATTGATATCCATCCGGGCGCGCGGATTGGGTCAGGCTTCTTTATCGATCACGGAACGGGCGTTGTCATCGGCGAAACTTGTGAGATTGGTCGGAACGTGAAGGTCTACCAAGGTGTGACCTTGGGAGCCTTGAGCTTTCCTCGGGATGCCGATGGGAATCTCGTTCGCGGTACCAAACGACATCCCACACTCGAAGACGAAGTCGTGGTCTACGCGAATGCGACTGTCCTCGGCGGCGAAACAATCATTGGACACCACGCCGTGATTGGGTCCAACGTCTGGCTGACCCAAAGCGTGGAACCCTACACTCTCGTTGCCCTGGAAAAGCCCTCGCTCCGCTAAAAAGAACC
>CAYYUU010000548.1:4241-5727 GCA_964474955.1 uncultured Alcaligenaceae bacterium
AAATCGAGTTCGGCAACAGCGTAAGTCAGGAACGACTTTTCGATAGCGTTGTGATCGTAGGACAGATTTTTAACCTGTCCATTCTTTTCTTGGACAGGTTAAAAACCTGTCCTACGAACCAACCACGAAGTTGCGAATGCGAAACGGGCTGGCGGTGTTCTCCGCCAGCCCATTTTTCATTTGATCAAGCAGTCCGTTCCGCCAGTCTCTTACAGATCGCCACTTGGTCGACCAGCTTGAGGAGGACGACCAGAATTGGGACGACCACCAGCGCCAGGACCGCGACGACCACGATTGCCACGATTACCGCCACCAAAACCTGGGAAACGAGGCAAGTTGACTTCTTCGCCTTTGAGGGCTTCGAGGCGTTTTTTCTGGCTTACGCTCAAGAGGTTTTTCATGTCTTCCTGAATTTCGCGGAATTTTTTGAAGTTCTTTTCCCGCTCTTCCTTGATTTGACGAGGACCGCCAAATCGAAACATTTCGCGGAACATCTTCTGAGCGTTCGCAATTTTCTCTCGCTGGGTTCGGTTCAGGCCGATAGCTTTTTGGACTTTCTCGTTGTAGATCGCGCGAGTGCCCATCTGCTGAACTTGGATTCCGAACAATCGGTCGCTCTGCTTCGAGGTCAGAATCGAACTCATTGCGCCTTCGAGTTCGGAAGTGTAGGCTTCTCGGGCCTTTTCTTCGGCTTTCTGTCGTTTTTCCCGAGCTTTTTTCGCGGCCTCGGCGATTCGTTTGGTTTGAGATTCGCTGAGTCCCAACGCTTTCTTGACGGCATCAATCTGGACCAACCTCGCAGGATCCGTCGTGCCACCACGACCACCACGTTGAGCGTGAGCTGTCCCGCTCACGACGCACAAAGCCAACACTGCGACACACAACTTCCAGCGCAACATCATGACATGAACTCCCTTCAAAGGAACCAACACAACACGTATGTGAAAAAACGAAGATGGGGTCGATGGACGAACCATCTAATACGTGGTAACCCCAAGGGGATGGTGAGGTCGCGAGAATTTTGGATTTTTTCTGGCGCCGAAGGTGAAATTCGAGAGGGAGATGTGGGAAGGGGATGACGCACAAAACGTGGGGCTTCCTGGCCCCACGGACAGAATCGACTTCGACAAAGAACCCGCCAAAACGTTTACAGATTACCCTTCTTGGATTTATTTCCACCTTGCCGGCGTTGGAAAACGGGCTCGCCCTTGAGTCGCTCAAGCCGTTGTTTCTGGCTCGCGCTCAATGTACTGTCGAGTTCTTGCCGAACTCCCTTGAACATATCCATCGCCTTCTGCCGAATCTCTTTTTTCCGGCTGCTGTAGTAGAGCTTTCGAGCCTCGTCACGTTTTTTCTTGATATTGGCGAGCTTCTCACGTTGGGTCCGATTCAGCCCAATGTCCTCTTGGACTTTTTCGTTGTAGAGGGCGCTGGTGCCCATTAGCTGAACTTGAATGCCCCAAAGCCGATCTTTCTGTTTCTTAGT
>CAYYUU010000549.1:0-5725 GCA_964474955.1 uncultured Alcaligenaceae bacterium
TACAGTAAGCGCAACCTCGACCTCGCATGAAAGTGGCCGACTTGATCTGCTGGGGGGTGAGTCCGGCAGCCTTAAGGTCGTGCATCGGCGGGGTGTCTGGTTCCTTGCATTTGGGACAAACTTTGCGCACCAAACGCTGCGCCAGGATGGCGATGATACTACTTGCCACTAGGAACGGTTGTACACCAATGTCGCCGAGACGTGTCAGCGCACTGGGCGCGTCGTTGGTGTGTAAGGTACTAAAAACCAAGTGTCCTGTCAGAGAAGCCTGGATTGCGATCTCTGCCGTTTCCAAATCGCGGATTTCTCCCACCAGGATAATGTTGGGAGCTTGTCGCAACATGGCCCGGATGATTCTCGCGAAGTCCAGTCCGATGTTGTGCCGGACCTCCACTTGGTTGATGCCAGGAAGATAATATTCGACTGGGTCCTCGGCGGTGATGATCTTTCGGTCGGGCCGATTCAGTTCGTTGAGGGCGGAGTAAAGAGTTGTGGTCTTGCCTGAACCCGTGGGACCTGTCACCAAGAAGATACCGTTGGGACGTTTGATGATGTTTTGGAAGCGTTTGTAGTCTTCCTCGGAGAATCCGAGATCCTTGACGCTCACCTGGATGTTCGCCCGGTCCAGGATACGCATGACCACTGACTGGCCATGGTTGGTGGGCAGGATGCTCACCCGCAGGTCATAGTGTTTTCCCTGGATGGCCATTTTAATGCGGCCGTCTTGTGGCCTCCGTTTTTCGGAAATGTCAATACTTCCGAGAATTTTGATACGCGAAACGAGCGCGGCAAGAAGACGTCTCGGGGGACTGTCTCTCTCAACCAACACGCCGTCGATACGGTAGCGGATGCGGACTCGGTCGGCGAAGGGCTCGACGTGTATATCACTGGCTCGCAAGGACACCGCCTCGGCAATAATTAGATTCACAAGTTTGACGACGGGAGCGTCGCTGTCGTCGTCTTCCATGATGTCGCTGGCCGACTCGGTCGCCGTGAAGTCGATCTGCGTGTCGGTGAATTCCTGGAGCATGGAGTCGACCGACTCCGTCTCGGTTTGACCGTAATGGCGGTTGATGGCGTCGTTGATTTGCTCGCGGTGGGCGAGAGCGGCGGTGATTTCTTTGTTGAGGATAAAGCGCAATTTTTCCTGAATGTTGAAATCCGTCGGATCGCTCAGTGCGATCTTCAAGACGCCCCCTTCCAGAGATAGCGGAACAATCGTGTTCTCTCGGGCGACCGACTCGGGAACCTGCTCGATCACCGAAGGGGGAATGGTCATGTCGCTCAGGTCAATGAACTCCATGCCGTTGGCCTGAGCGACGGCCTCGACGACCTGTTCTTGAGTGGCGTACTCGAGCTTCACGATGGCGTCAGATAGTTTGAGGCCGGTTTGCCGCTCCATCGCCCGAGCTTCTTGGACTTGGTCGGCGGTCAGAATACGTTTCTTCACCAGGATCTGGGTAAAGTCTCCTGCCATTGTTGTTGTTCCTCGTTGGGGATGGTCAGTCGCAAACGATATCGTTGCTGGATATGCTCGAGCCTAAGGTTGGAACGTTTAGGGACATTCCGACCTCCGGGTGAAAGATGAATGGTGCTCGTGCTTCGGAGAAACTCGTCGAAACGCGCCAGGGAGAGGATAGAAGCAGACTGAACACCTTTCATCAAGGTATTCGGTCTAAACTGCGTGGGCAAGAGAAAAAGAAAAGGGCGAGGCTCGCCGAGGGTTCGCGATGAGGTCCAGGGGGATTATCCGGATGATGCAATGGACGACTCGCGAACGCGAGGTTTTCTTGCCGTGTCGCCTCTATTTGTTTTGCAAGCAGTCATTCATGTCGCTAGGAACGGGAAAAAAATAGGCGTCCGGTCCTAAGTGCAGTTTTCGTTGGCATGTTCCCTTCTGGACAAAGAACCGGGAACACAAGGGAACGTGCCAACAAAGGGCTCCCGAATCGAATAGCAATAAATGAAGGTAGATTTGTCACCTGGCCAAGGGATCAATGGACAGGTAAGGCAACAGGAACTTTATGATTGTCCGTTTAATCAAAATCCTTGGCCGCGTTTCGAGGGAGAGACTTGAAGTCAAACATCGGCTACCCGACCTAACATCCATCCCTTTCGCGTTTGGGGTGTACGTTGCCCAAACCAACATCTCGGTTTGTCTGTTTGGTCCTTGCAATTCTCCGAGGCTCCAACGAACAAGGGGCGATGACCTTTGTTCCGGAGATGTGTTTTTCGAGCGGGAAGTGCGAAATGTGTACGCAAAAAGCGCAAAATGCCTCCCTTGATTTTTGCGCTTTTTGCGTAGGCTTTTGGACGCCCGTGGTAGCATTTTCGAAAGGTCGTTTTTCAAGCGGGAGGTCGAAAACACGTACACAAAAAACACAAAAATCAGCAACAGGTATTTTTGTGTTTTTTGTGTACGTGTTTTGGGAGTTCGGGTCGCATTTTCGATAGGTCGTTTTTCCAGTGGACGGTAGAAAATACATACACAAAACTCACAACCCCCACCACACACCGAGGTTTTGTGAGTTTTGTGTACGTGATTCCAACCTCCGTTTTCAAAAACACATCGCAGCGAACCGCGAGGTAGACCTGGACAAACCCAAAACTCGCAAAACGGGCAACGAGAGAGTTTGCGTTCCAAGACCTGTCCTCCTGTGCAAAATGGAACAGATTTTCGGAGCGATCCTAACTTCCAGAATCTTGCCCGAACGGCAAGTTTTATCTGTTTTGGATTGCCTCGGCTCGGTGGTTGTTCATTGACCTCCCCATCGTTGCAGTCCATACTGATCCGATATCTCACCAAAAGACGATCAATCGAGAGAACCAGAATGACAAACCACAAACGCTCGCACAAAATCCCTCGAGCAGCCCTCTTCGGGTTGACCATCGCAACTGCAATTTGCCTAACAACGCCGAGCCTCGCGGATGAGAAGAAGCCCCGCCCGAACATCATCCTCGTCATGACCGACGACCAGGGATACGGCGACCTCGGTTGCCATGGCAACAAAATCATCAAGACGCCGAACCTCGATAAGTTCTACAAACAAAGCGTCCGGCTCACGAATTTCCACGTCGATCCGACGTGTTCGCCGACTCGCTCGGCCCTCATGACGGGCCAGTATTCCGCGCGAGTCGGAGTCTGGCACACGATCATGGGCCGGTCGTTGTTGCGGCAAGGCGAACTGACGATCGCCGACATCTTACGAGCCGCCGGTTACGCGACGGGCATATTTGGAAAGTGGCACCTTGGCGACAATTATCCGTGTCGACCGCAAGATCGTGGCTTCGAAGAGGTCTTCATCCACGGCGGCGGAGGAGTCGGCCAAACTCCCGACTACTGGGGCAACAACTACTTCGACGACACCTACTGGCACAACGGCAAGACCAAGAAGGTGAAGGGCTATTGCACCGACATATGGTTCGACGCCGCCATGAAGTTCATGACCAAAAACAAAAAGCGACCGTTCTTCTGCTACATCCCAACGAACGCCGCGCACGGACCGTACATCGTCGGCGAAAAATACCGCAACATGTACGCGGGAAAGAAGGGCGTCCCCAATGCGAACTTCTAAGGGATGATCACGAACATTGACGAGAACATGGGAAGACTGCTCGCGTTCCTCGAAGACCAGAAATTGGCGGAGAACACAATCGTCATCTTCATGACCGACAACGGAAGCTCGGGCCGCGGATTCAATGCCGGAATGCGAGGCTACAAGGGAAGCGAATACGAAGGCGGACACCGCGTGCCGTGTTTCGTTCGCTGGCCAGCCGGCAAACTGGGTGGCGGAAGAGACATCCCCCACTTGACGGCCCACATTGATCTGCTGCCCACGTTGACGGAACTTTGCGGAGTCAAGACACCGCAAGCCGCGAAGTTTGACGGCACGAGCCTCGTTCCGCTCTTGAACGGCAAGGCCACGGAATGGCCGGACAGAACGCTCATTGTCGAATCCCAAAGAATCGAAATGCCCAAGAAATGGCGAAAATCCGCCGTGATGACGGATCGCTGGCGGTTGGTCAACGGGACAAAGCTGTACGACATGAAGGCCGACCCAGGCCAGAAGAACGATGTCGCTTCACGGAATCCGAAAGTCGTGAAACGCTTAACCGCGGCCTACGAGAAGTGGTGGAAAGAAACGTCACCGAGCCACAAGAAATCGACCTGGATCATCCTGGGCTCGAAGAAAGAAAACCCCTCCCGCTTGACGTGTCACGATTGGCACGCAAAGAGAGTTCCCTGGAACCAACGTCACATCAAAAGCGGGCTCATGTCAAACGGGTATTGGTCCGTTGAAGTATCCCGACCCGGCACCTACGAGTTCGAACTCCGTCGCTGGCCCAAAACCACCAACAAAGCGATCAACATCGGAAAAGGTGCCAAGACCACAATGGCCAAAATCGAAATCGCCGGGCGAACCGCCCAATCAAAGGTCGCACCTGACGCTACTTCCGTTTCTTTCCGAATGCAACTGAAGGCAGGACGGACTCGCTTGCAAACGTGGTTCTTGAGTGGCAACAAGAAAAGCCGCGGAGCCTATTACGTCTATGTCAAGCGACTGGAGAAGTGAGCCCGGCTCGCTGGTCTGTAGTTCTTCACACCAACCCGAAGCGCGAGCGAGGAACTTGAGTGGAGTTGGCTTTTGCTGCGAAGCAGCGGAAAGCCAACGAAGCGAACAAAGGACACTGTGCGCAGCGGGAAAATTGCTTCAGGCATTGTTCCGTAGAGTTGGTCATAGAGCTTGCAACGATGCCCAACCTTGTCTTTCTTTTCCCTTTTCTTTCTTTTAAGGGTTCTCGGCTTAGCTTGGCACCCACTCATCACGCCAGCGCCGAGAACCCTTTTGCCGGACTTTTGTGGATGACCGGCTTCCCCTGTCTTTGCAGATTCTCGATCTCCTTCTTCACGGCGCTCACACCCTCGGTCGCGTCATACATCTCCAAGCTCCAACTCGCCCTAAACGTCTCGCCAGGTTGAAGGACCCGGACTCGTCCCTGTTCCCGTTCGAACGTCTTGAAATTGGGATAGTTCAAGGCAGGCTCCAAGCCGGTGACGTAACCATCTTCGAGCGCCCCCGTGTTCTTCCAAACAGTGAAACAAGGAAGCTCATTGACGTTGTGCCGAACCGCGATGGCCTTGTCTCCCGCAGGGTTGTGGAGCATGACGACCGTCTGTCCCTGGGCATCACCATGAAGTCGATAGCAGTAAACCTGCTCGGCAAAACCAGCCGTTGGTCCCTCGTAAACTTGGTAGGTATCGATGCCCTCGGCAGCTCGCGGCGTCAGCGGAGACATCTCCTGGATCGGAAGGACAACGCGACTCCCAGCTTCGAGCAAGGGCAGACCCAAGTTGCAGTGGTAGAGCAACTCAAGTTCTGCCGGTTGACCTCCAAGGTTCTGAACCTCGTCCTGAATCGTGATCTTGTTCGAACCAGGAGTTGTCGTGTACGTCGTGGTCAACTGGAGCCGTCCACCAAAGAGGCTCCCTTCCTCGACACTCCCGATGACAGAGATGGCATGAGGCGCTTCCGGACTGACCTCCACCCGAACCTTATGCGCCGGAATGTTCGAGATGCGACCGTGCAGAGTGATGTGTTCCTGGTGAGCATTCCCGGCATCGTCGGTGTACTTGTCCTCGCCGGGAGGTCCATTGAAACCGAGACCGCATCGACACATCCATTCGTCGAATCCGGAGAGCCACCCTATCCCACCTCGGTCCCCA
>CAYYUU010000550.1:0-5724 GCA_964474955.1 uncultured Alcaligenaceae bacterium
AGTGCCCGATGTGGGCGTGCGTGAGAAACAATCCCGCAATTCCGGGACGTTTCTTGGTCGGGGCCACTTGATCCAGGAGCCGCAATTGTTCGGGAAAGCGGGGAGTGCAATCCAAGATCCATCGTCGTTGACTTTGCGGGTCCACGACGGCCACACAACAAGGATGGCGAATTTTCTTGTGATCCTTCCACGCGGGAGCACAACATTCCCTTTGACAACCGGCTTGCGGATAACCGGCATCTTGGGCGGTTCCCAACACGACGAGAAAGGGCGTTTTGTCGTTCGGCTTGGGTCGTTGCTCTTGTTCGGTCGGTGAAATGTCGCCACGAAAGAGAGAAACGACTAACAATACTCCACCGACAAGCAAGGTGAGCCATTTTCGATGTCCGAGCACAGAGTCGCTCCCGTGTTGAGGACCGAAGTAGTAGGTACACTCCGTGTGCCGTCACCAGAATAGTAGGCACACTCGGGACGGGAAACACATAGTGTTGAGTTTTCTGTCATTGTCGTAGGTATACGCGGCCAGCGTATACCAGAAAACTCGACCAACACACACGTAATGGATTTTGCCGATCAAAAACGGGCATGGATTTTTCGCCAAGGATCGTAGGACAGATTTTTAACCTGTCCTACGGTGCAAACTCGACGCCAATCGATCCAACATTACCGATTTTGGTTGGCAAAACTCATCACGCGAGCTGCGTGTACGTGCTACTTTCAGGACACGAAACAGTCGACGGGAATCATGGTTGCGCGACGGCCGTGACCAAGATATATTCTGTGCGCATCGAATCGGCTCCCACGTTCCGCATTGTCGGTCCGCCGAGATTGACGAGTTTCCCCACGAGTGGTTCGAGCGTACGATCGGACGTGACGAGCGCGTAGTTGATGAATAGTCCCTGTCGGCTGACGAGTTGATACATTTGTCGGCCGTCCGGATGGGTCAAGGCGCTTCGACGAAGGTATCCCCAACCGTGCCATTTTGCTTGCCCAATTGTATGGTCACGAGAGGAATTCGACCGGAACGATTGGGAGAATCTAGCCGGCCGGTATCGCGTCTCTGTCTGCTGGAAGGAAACCGTTTGGGCGTTCCGCGTGTATGAGTTCGATGCCAACCGCCGCGGATCGGAGATTCGTGTGTCTCGGTAGCTCGCTTTGATTTTATCACGCACCTCGTCTCGGCGTTTGGCGATCATCCGCTTCTGGTCCGGGTCAGTACTTTTCTCCAATGCCTGCACGTAGAACGTTTCGGCCTCCCGAAGGTGGTCGGCTTGGAATGCCTTTTCGGCTTGGGCGACCAATTCTGCTGCCGGAGTCATTTGGGGAACCAAATTGGAAGGGGCAGCTTCCCGTTTGCTTCCTTCGACAATCGTCTCGGGGATGTAGTGGACCTGATTCGGTAGGACGTCGATGGCTATGTAGTTTTCCTCACGGCGTACCATGTTTGGAATGCGTGGATTGCGGACGACCTCAGTTCCGGCCTCGATTTGCCATGTCCCGTTCACCTGTTCGCCATTCACAGTGGAACCGACGATGATCTCAACTTTCGGCCTTCCGTTGCCGTCCGCGATAGCAACGAGCGAGTCCGGTTTCATCTTTACATCACTCTTACGAATCCAGTTGAAGGAGCCCGGAGGAGGTTTAATTTCGAGCCAACCACCTTCGAAACGTTTACTTCGTCGCAGGACATAGACTTTATCGTTTTTCTGGAATTGATACGTTTTATGGAATCGTTGTTCTCCACAACTATGCGCGTAGGTGTTATCTTTCGTAATAGTCATAATTGCGGGATATACATTATTCGGATCGACTGCTGGGCTGTGTTCGGAACCGGAGAGGAGTTGGGCACGAACTGTCCAGATACAGCACAGCGCCCCGACAATTCCCCCGACGAGGAGGGTTGGTCGCATTGGCTGTCTCCTTGTAGATGTGATTCTCGGAAGTAATCTATTTCTGTATGTCGGATGCTTCCCCAAGGTTACATCACCTGTAGCGGTCGACGGTTCACTCGGATCGTTTGTTTTTTGTGAGACCGTGCGGAAGTCGGAATTGATTCAAACAGGAGTGAAAGTGTGGGTTGGCGGCGTGAGCATTGTTGCGTGCATTGGAAGGATTGCATCAGTTTTCGGGAATCATTCTTTCTGGCCAATACCAACCGGACACTGTAACGTAACCTTCGTTCGAAACTCGTAAACGCCTTTGGAGAAATCACCATGCCCGATTTTACGCTCGCCGACATCGCCAAGATGATCGACCACTCGCTCCTCAAGCCCGAAATGACCGACGCCGATTTGGAGAACGGCTGCGCGTTGGCTCGCGAATATGATGTTGCGTCCGTTTGCATCAAGCCGTACGCCGTGGCCAAAGCAGCCGAATGGTTAAAGGGTACGACCGTGGCAGTCGGAACCACGATTGGGTTTCCACACGGCGGACACGTAACGGCCATCAAGGTCGCCGAATCCGAGCAGGCCATGAACGACGGCGCGACCGAACTGGATATGGTCGTCAATATCGGCAAAGTCCTCGGTGGTGATTGGTCCTTCGTCGCGGAGGACATCAAGGCCGTTGTTGATGTCGCACACAAGGGTAATGCCATCGTGAAAGTGATCTTCGAAAACTGTTTTTTGAATAACGAACAGAAAGAGCAACTTTGCAAGATTTGCGGCGAAGTCGGGGCGGATTTCGTAAAGACCTCGACAGGCTACGGCACTTCGGGCGCGATTAACGAAGACCTCGAACTCATGCGAAGGTGCTCCCCTCCGAGCGTGCAAGTCAAAGCTGCGGGTGGCGTGCGAACATACGAAAGGTTACTGGAGGTTCGCAATCTTGGGGTCACGCGGATTGGTGCGACCGCCACGAAAGTGATCTTGGAGGATTGTAAGGCAAAGCTGGGAGCGTGACCAAAGGCACGTTTCCCTGAGTTACTTTCCGGCCAAGACCTGACCCGAGTCCTTTGTGCTTGCGAGGACAAAGAACTCGGGTGAGCGACACTCATCTCACCAATTCATTCGATGTCGATCAAATCGCGTCGACAACAAATCCATCCTCCGTTTGCGAGACCGGAGCCGTGGAGATGAGGATGCTGTCGAAGAACGAACTACTCGTAAACGAGACCTCGGGTGTGTGCGACCCGAGCGAACCGATGGACGAAGCGAAGACGGAATCGGCATCGACAATCTTACCGTTGAGGACGAAAGCGATGTGGATTTCGGCCCCGGAGTCGAGGTTGAAGAATTTGGCGAGATCGAGGGAAGCCGACGTCGCGAGGTAGCCGTTCAGGCTAATTTCCATCATTTCGTCACCATCGATGCCCTTGCGAGCGATCGAGTTGCCGTCGTTGCCATCGGCAATCCCAAGCCCTTCGCCCTGGTCCCACCAAGTGCGATCATTTTTGTCTGCATGCTTACCGCTGTCCGAGGAGTCGAGGGCAGTGATGGCGATGGCCATTTCGTCCTGGCTCTCGACCGTATTCTTGTCGATCTTGTTGAGAGATTGCTCGATGCTGCGATTTTGGCCGACGTATATCGTTTCGTCCTTTCCTTCGGTGAAGGAGTTCTTCATCTGAAGTTGGTTCTTGTTGCCGACCTGGCCAATGGAAATCGAACCGACAGCATCGGGATCTACGACCGTCACTTCAATACTTTTGAGTGAAAAGTTTCCAGAGGTAGCCGAGAAAACGAGTTCGTCGAACAGTGCGCCAGACAGCTCGAATTCGTGGACGTCGTTTTGGGACGACACCTCACTCTCGGTGGAACTCTCGAGTGAAAATGTTGCTACGGCTTCGCCATTGAGTTTGGCCACGACTTCGCCGGACTCACCGTCGACGAGGCGGGACAAATGAACGGTCGCCGAAGTGGCAAAGCTGTTGAACGCGACGGTGATCGTTTCGCTGCCATTGACGTTCTTTGCGTCGTTGGGACCGACGCCAATGCCCAACTGATTGTCGGTAATTGTCAAGTTACCGCTGCCCGTTACGGTCGCGTTGACGTTGCCTACTGTCAGTTCAATCTGATTGGTTCCGAACGAGCGGTTGCTCAGGTTGAAGTTCGGGTTGTTGGCCGTGGCAAACGCATCCGTCTCGCCATCGACGTCGAGTTGGAGCGAACGTCCATTTGATCCAGAACCGGATATGGCGAGTGTCGCGTTGCTGAGAAAACTTTCGTCAATGACTTGGAGGTTAGCGCGATCGAAACCGATTTGAGCGTTGCTCTCGACCGTCGAAACGGCGATCGTGTCGAAAGCTCCGAAACCGTTTAACGAAATCGCCAGTTTACCCCCGTCGACCCCGCTGACTACTTGGGTCGCTACTTCTGTGGTGCCGAGATACAGGGCGATTTTGGCCGTTTCGGTCGTGCCCACTCCGACAAGATGGATCGATCCGCCGATCGCGACGTCGCCACCCGCGAGCCCGACCTTGAGGGCCTCGTCCAGCCCAATCGTGATCTTGTCGCTCGAGGTAACGTTCGTTTCGTCTTTGACTCCCAACCCGGCATCTTTGGGGTTGAGCAAAGCCTCTCCATTCCCGTGGGCGCTGACCGTCACCTCGATGTCGCCCGACTCAACTTCCACGTATGGAAATTCGGGCGTCCCGAAACCTGTGGTGGCGTCGTCGCTCAAGGCCTCTGACTTGACGACATCCCCACCGTTCACGGAGAGTCGAATGAAGCCGTGTTGTCCTACACCAGGGACGACTTCTTTCTGGTAATCGACGACAACGTCGTTCACGCTCGACTTGGCAACGACGCCATCGAACGCGACGCCGTCGATGCTATAAGCCGAAGGACGCAGGGACGGCGCGGTCTTCGAGTGTTTCGAGGGAAAGGACAGTCCTCTTGGCGACGGAATTGTGGTTTCCGTTGGAGGATTGGTTCCGGGCGATTAAGTCTTTCATTTGTTTGAACATAGCTCTCTGCTCTCTTGGAAAATAAATACTCAGTTTGGAGTGGAAACGCATACACGTCCGCAAAGTGATCCATCGAGATGGTTCGACTCCGATGCGGACGCACGTCGGACCATTTTGTGACATAACAATGTCACAAATTGATCGTTCGGAGTCTCGAAGGACTGTGTCAGCGCAACTTGGGCGCCAGACTCATACAGGTCTAAAGCTCAGTGTGGTTTATGTGGCCGGAATAATAGGTGAGTGGGTGATTAACACCCATAGAACTGTGTGATACGTTCGATAGATTTCGGTGGGGAACTCCTTTTGTTGGACGGGTCAACAATTAACCTCAGTCTCTACGTCCTTCTCTTATCCCGTTCTTCGGAGGGCAACATCCTCGTTAACCGTGACGCCATGGTCGAGGGGGTACTACTCGGGACGATGTTCGTTGGGACGAAAACTCGAGCGTTCAGGCCATCGAAAACCCTGTTGTCATGAGGTTCGGGTTTGTGCCGCGCCCAAAGGCCGGACTGACAAAGTGAGGCGTGGGTTTGTGAAGTTCACGGAATTGTATCCACGAACAACAAAGCCAGAACAAAAAGTGTAATAGCTTATGCGTCATAAACTATCAGATTGAGCGAGTTGTGGGAGTGAGATGTGTTGAACACGCAACACACAACTCACGTCGCCACAATCGAATGGCGGTGTGCATAAACAATCATTCTGCATTCACAGTAAGGAGAGAACGATGTCAAAGCAATAGTTTACACAGGTTTTTCAGAACATTACGGAATACCTATGTTTTCTTACCAATGGCAAGTGCGCAATCAAGCACTCAAGAA
>CAYYUU010000551.1:0-5702 GCA_964474955.1 uncultured Alcaligenaceae bacterium
TGTTTGCCGACGGTCACTTGGTAGGTGAGCCCAGATTGCTCCAAGTCCTCATACTTTCGAGGAATCGCCAGCGTTCCTTTCATGTAGTCGGTGGGGATGGTAGACTTCGGCGCAGGTCCTTCCCAAGCGAACCCCTCCGGTTCGCTTGCACGAGTCCGAACGGAGATCCGAACCATTCCCGTTGGGCAATCGGAGATTCGATACGTCCCATCTTTCTCGATGCTCCCTAGTCTTGGTTTTTCGTCTTGGCCCATGAAGATTACTGCCCCGGAAGTGAGGGGCTTTCCATCGTACTCGACGGTCCCTTCGATTTCTCCCTTCGACGGACCACAGCCACCAAAGGCCAGGACGAAGCCCAGGAGCCAAACAACGCGTAACTTGAGAGACCGTGCGGTCATTGGGAGTTACCTCTGCAAGAGAATGCCTAGTCTGGTGTCGACCGTATTTGCTTGGAAAACCCAAGTTTGATGTTTTTCGGGCCGGTAATGGCGAATGCCTGGGGGTCACCAATCGTTTCCTGGAAAATCTCCCAGCCGAGGAGTCACCAAGGCCCACCACGTGGCTCCCGACACCGAATGATTTACGAGACGCACACTGCCGTCGCACATCACGACGGGCATGGCACCCGGATGAGGGGTGGATGCCAACGTCGGGTCGCAATCGTCCGGGTCGGGCCGATCTTGAAACTTCGACCCCTGTCCGATGGACGGCGAGTATGGCCAGGAGATCGCAAACCCTGCGTGCAAAGGATCCGCTTTGGCAATCTCATAATACGCCCAGGCATTTCCTCCCACGGTCCACAACGTTGCTTGGCGACACTGGGCGTAGTGTTCGGCGAACAAGATGGTGTAGGCCGTTCCGTCCCGAATGGTACGCCAGCGAGCGGCATGTTGAGCACTGTTCCACTGGCCGGTCTTTGAGTTTGTCTTCGCGAACACCTGGACGTTTCCGGCGTACGAACTAGCTCCCCAGTCGTTCCCGAACCTATCCTGAATGACCATTCCCGCGGGGACCGTGAAGTCGGAGGGACAAATGAAAGCGGTGACCGGTTTCGCCTTCACGTCATTGTGGGCAGGATGATAAGACCCGTCGGCTGCCCGACTGGATTCGTAGAGATTGTTTTCTTCCAAGAAAGGAAGAAGGTGAAACTGCCCCGTTCCATAAACCTTGCTCGATGTCGTGCCCACGTAGCCAATCGCCGGCATGAGGACCTTGTTCGCGTCATAGAAAGCATGCGTCGCGACACCGAGTTGCTTGAGCTTATTTTGACACTCGACACGGTGGGCGCTTTCGCGGACCTTTTGGACCGCCGGGAGCAAGAGTCCGATGAGGACGGCAAGGATGGCAATTACGACTAACAACTCGATGAGTGTGAAACCGGAACGGGATCGGACTTTGGCGTTCATCGCGATACTCCTTGGTCTTGACGGGGTGAATTCGTGGTTCTCGGACTGGGAGGCTCGTTCCTCGCCCAAGTAATTCAGTCCTGTATGTGTCGGTCGCCACGTCATGGGCGACCATCTCGTAGAATCACTGTGCCGTCGTCGTGGCCAACGGCGAGCCAACCGCCATTCGGATCGAGAGCCAGGCAATGGGCAGCTCGGTGACCGAAATTCTTCTTTGTGAAAGGGTCACGATCGAAGGCCTCTAAATTGAGAATTTCTTGACCTGTTTCTGTGCTCCAGATTTTCACAGTCCCATCGAGGCCGGCGGAAACGAGGCGTTTGCCATCGGCCGTGAACGCGACGTCGTAGACTGCCCCAGAATGGCCAGTGAGTTCTCGGAGATGTTGCCCGGTGCGAGCATCCCAGAGGATGACACAGCCCTTCACGTCTGCGGTCGCCAACAGTGACTGGCCCGCACTGTAAGCCAAACTGCGAACGTCTTTGGCGGGTGGCCCTCGCTGCCCCAGGTCCTTCCAGTCTTTGCGGCTGAGGTCGTACCTTTGGAGCGTCGCGAGAATGTCTCCTCCCACTGCGAGAGTCTTGAGCCGTCGACTCCAGGCCATCGCGTTGATCGGCGAACGACTCGAAATTGTCGAGCAAGCCTGCTGCGTGTTGGCCAGGTCCCAAATCCGGATGGTTTTATCCTCCGATGAGGTGATGAGCCTGTTTTCGCTTTGGTAGATCAGGTCCGTCACAGGTCCCGAATGGGCGACAAAGGAGAGCCGCCGCTTCGCCGTGGGTACGTCCCAGATCAACACCTTTCCGTCTTTCGAACCACAAGCCAGGGATCCATCCCAGGGGTTGAACGCAATCGAGACAATGTCCTCCAGTTTCAGCTTCTGAGATTTCCCCAAGCCGGAGGAGACGTCTCGCAGGTACACCTTGCCATCCCCTGAGACTGTGGCGAGATGCCGACCACCGGGACCAAACGCGATGTCTTGCACGGGAGTCGTGGAGTCCTGGAACGTTTTGACGGCCAAGGCATTTGACGATTTCCAGTATTCCAACCCGAACCGTTTTCCCGCCGGAAAGACCAAAACTTCGTCGTCCGGATGAAAGGCCAATCCATTCAGATCGGTATCGGATCTCTGGACATCAAACAAACGCCGTCCCTGGGGAACCGACCAAACGGTGATCGTTCCCTTGAACATCCCCGCAAGGTACTCTCCCGTGTGACTGAACATGATGCCCTTGCACAGGGCATGGTTGACGCTCGTGGGAAGGTGAAATTCGCGCCGCGTCTTGGTGTCCCAAAACGAGGCGGTTCCTTGTGTAAGTGTGGCGACGTATCGCCCCTTGGGGTCCGTGGCAAGGGCATAACACAATGTCTTGGTGGTGATGTTGCGGTCGCCCCGTTCCTCGAGCGTCGGAACACGGTAAGCCCGCAGGTCTTCCCCGGATCCTCCAACGTAAAGGAGAGGTTCCTCGGATCCCCGAACGCAGAACGAGAGTGAGAAGATTTCGTCGATGCCACAATTCTCGATGCGTGTATCCTGGATCAATTTCCCCTCGCGAAACGACCATAGCGCTAGGGCCGATTGGTTGTATCCTCCCCCAACGGCGAGGAGATGCCCTTTGGGGTGAAAGGCCAGGACTTCTCCTTCGGGATGGGCGAGCTTTTGGGGGACGGAAACCGGGATCAAATTCCGATTTCCTGGAGAAATCTGCCATACGCGGATCTTTTTGTCGAGGCTGCAAGCCGTCACGATCCACCGTCCGTCGGGGCTGAAGACGAGCGAATCGATCGGCCCGGGTTGCTCTGCGCTGGCTACTGCTGAGAGCGTTTTGTAGTCCCAGAGTTTGATCACCCCAAGGTACGAAGCCGAGGCAATCAGTTTCCCGTTGGGAGAACAGGCCACGACGCGAACCTCCGATTCCTGTTCGGGCGAGTAAACTACGTTTCCCTGGGCCCACCGATTCAAGAAATTCCATTCCCAGTTCCGCAGATTCTCCGGGCACGCACGGAGGAGTTTCTTTGCGTGCTCCAGGCGTCCTTGCTTTAATTCGCGGTAAGCCGTGCCCACACCCAGCTGATATTGGCTCCGTTGGGACTTCACGAGGTGGTCCTTTATCTGGCGAAACTGCCAGATAAAGCCGACGAGACCGAACACCAAACCCACGACCAGGACACCCCATAACGTACCGACAACCGGATGCCGACGATACGACTTCATCAACCGGATGCCGAAGTCGACAGGGCGAGCACGCACTGGTTTGCCCTTTTGATAGCGATTGAGATCTTCGACCAGGGCCAACGCCGTTGAGTAACGATCCTTCGGGTCGCGTTGCATGCACTTGAGACAAATCGCCTCAAGATCCTTATCGATAGCCCTTGGATTGCGTTCGCGTGGTTTTTGGGGTTTGCACTCGCGGACTCTTGCGAGGATTCGAATGCGTACGTCCGGGTCGGCCGGGTCATCTTTCGGTTCAGAAAACGGCAGCGAACCCGTGGTCAGTTGGTACAAAATGACGCCCAGGCTAAAGACGTCGATGGCCGAGGACAAATCCGGTCTTCCTTCCGCTTGTTCGGGAGCCATGTAGTTCAGCGTGCCTGCGATTTGTCCCCGGTGTGTGTTGGTCCGCTGTTGAGTATCTTGGGACTTCTCGTTGGGCTTGGAGTCCGGTGGATTTGCTGTTCTCTCGGACTTCGTTTGTATCGGGATGGCCAAACCAAAATCCGACACGTAGGGCGTCCCTCCATCGTCCAACAGGATGTTCCCTGGCTTCATATCCCTGTGAATGATCCTCCTTTGGTGGGCGTGATGGACGGCATCGGCAATGGTCGCAACGAGTTGGGCGATCTTGGCCTTCCGCCCACGAAGTTCTTGGGACGAGGGCGGCCTCTGTTTTTTGCCAGGTCGCCGTTCCTTGGGCAGCCGCGGAAGTTGGTATTCTTCGAACCGCGTGGCGAGTGTTCCGCCCTCGACGAACTTCATGGTGAAGTACGGTCGGCCGTCGTGATCGTCGACTTCGTAAATCGGGATGATGTGTGGGTGATCCAGCCTGGCCACACTTTCGGCTTCACTGCGAAACCGTTGCAGATCGGTCATGGTGAGGATCTGATCCGGACGAATCATTTTCAAAGCCACGACTCGATTGAGCTTGCAGTCTCTGGCTTCATAAACAACCCCCATGCCGCCACGACCAACCACATCGATCAATTCGTAGCCACCGAACGGACCGAGCGGAGCTTCCGAGAGAGGCAGGTCCGGAGGTGACGTCCGGAGTG
The DNA here is from genome assembly GCA_964474955.1 of uncultured Alcaligenaceae bacterium. GTDB lineage: Bacteria > Planctomycetota > Planctomycetia > Gemmatales > Gemmataceae > CAYRFQ01. The sequence goes on from CAYYUU010000551.1 coordinate 4,675, forward strand.
GGTCGATCCAATCGTCGAGTCGATCCTCGTCGTCGAGGAATTGCAAAAGCTGTTCGCGCAAATGAGGGTACCGCGCCAGGACCGTTTCGACGTCCGGCGGTTGACCGTTCTCGACGGCTTGGAGATACCAGAGCACGGCATCTTCGAGGTCATCGAAGTCATTCGGGTCGTAAGATTCGGTCGATCCCTCGGGCATGGCCTTTCCTATTCGTTTTGGTCGAGCATTTTGCGTAACTGTTGGCGTCCCCGGAGTAACAACCCGGCGATCGATTTCTCGGTTTTGCCAAGGCGTTGAGCTATTTCCGCGATCGTTCGCCCAAGCAGGTCTCGCTGCACAACTACCTCACTTTGTTCCTTGGGCAACAGCTCGATGGCCTTGGCGAGTCGCAGCAACTGTTCCTTTCGTTCGACGTGTTCGCTCGGACTCGTGTGGTTGGCTGCGAGAAACTCGTCGATGCGGACGGAAGAAGCTTCCAACCGCTGGAGTGATTGTTCCATGGCCGGATCGCGTTTTCCGGCCCGTTGCTCGTCGATCTTGTCCTTCACGACGTTGCGGAGAATCACCTGCAACCACTTGACCAGTTCGGCCTCCGTCGTGCCGCGAAACTGCCCTTTGTTTCGGATTGCCTTGGTCATCGTTTCCTGGATGAGATCGGACGAACCGAACCGCTGGCGAAGCCGCGGGTCAAGATCCATCTTGCGAATTTGCAACCGGAGCAGTGGTTGGTAGCGAGCTAATTCCCAGTCAGGCGTATTCGTCATTGTGGATAGCATTCTCTCGAGTGTTTTCTGTTGGAGTAATGGGGATGTTGTGCACGAACACAACGCCTCCGACGCCTTTGACGGGAATTATGGAGCCTCGGAGTTGCTCATGGAATTACGGATTCGGCGAGGTCCTTATGAGACAGGACGGAATTCCGGCTTCCAGACCTCGCCGATTTTTCAAAATTATTTAGAATTTTTTGGGAGAAAATCCAATTCTGTCCGGCGCGATGTTTGCTTGCCTTCCCCAGTGCTGCCCTACAACA
>CAYYUU010000552.1:0-5686 GCA_964474955.1 uncultured Alcaligenaceae bacterium
TCTTCGCTTCCTTGATAATTGCTTCGCAGCTATACTTTAAGTTTTTGAAGAACCCCTGTTCTTCGGGTTGCTTCTTGTTCGAGGTGCTGGCGGGTTTCTTGCGGGCACCCTTTCGGGCTTTCATCTTGTCGGCCATTTTCGAAGTCGGAGTAGCGGCCTTGGTCTTGGCTTTTTTCGGTTCGGTCGCGGCGTCCTTTTGCATCTTCTTGAGGACGTCTTCCTTCTTCGGCAATAACGCTCGTTCCACCAAGCCCCAAATCGTCGTGGCGATGAAGTAGATCGCGAGGCCCGAAGCGATCTTGTAAAACATCAACAGCAACACCAGCGGCAAGAACTTCATGATGCGTTGCTGGGCTTCTTGTTGTTCGTCAGTCGGCGGCGGCATCATGAGTTGTTGTTGGACGAACATCACAATGACGGCCACAATTGGCAGCAAGTTCAGGTACGGCCCGAGGTAGAAGAAACTCAAGATGTTCCCAAGGATCCCGCCCGAGCTTCGGTAGTTGTCCAGCGACGAAATGATTGGGATGCTGTTGCCCCAACGCAGGAGCATGTCGGGGGCCGCAAGGTTTTCGATCCAGAGGAACTTGCCCAACCGGAAACCGATGCTCTCTTGCAGGGCGTAATAGAGCCCCAGGAAAATCGGCAACTGGAGCAACAGCGGCAAGCAACCCATCGCCGGGTTGACGCCGTGTTTGCGATACAGTTCCCACATCGCCTGTTGTTGCTCCATCGGGTCTTCGTATTTTTCCTTCAGCTTTTTCAGCTCCGGCCCCAGCGCCTGCATCTTGATACTCATCATGGCCTGCCGCCGGCTCAATGTATACAGAGCACCTCGCACCAGGACCGTCATCAGGATGATCGCCAACCCCTTGATCGGCACGATACGCGAAATCCAGAAGAACACGTTGTGCATGACCTTCGTCAAGAAGATCAGCAAAGACGTAATGCCGGTGTTGTAAAAAACGTACCCGAAATACCCTTCCGATTTGTAGTCGGTGAACGTGTCCATGTGCAGGACTTCCGTGTACCGATCGACGAGTTCGGGCGGGACGGCTTTCTTTTCGTCGTAGCGGAACGTATCGAGTTGGCGAACTTTCACCGGCCCATGGTACAGAAAGAACTTATGGACCGATGCTTCTTCCGTTTGGAATGGCGTACTCACCATCCGGACTGTAATGTCGGAAAACTCCATCCAAGGTTTCGTCCCTTTTCGGACCCGCGTCACCACAAATTCGCCATTGTCGGCTTGATACATGCAAAAGAAGCCGTCCCCACCGATTTCCAAGCCAACCTTCGCCAGGTCTTGCTCAGCGCGTTTCAAGAACTTTGCCGTCACCATACTGATTTCATCGCCGTTTTCGTTTCGCGGCTTCGGACCATCCAGGATCCGGAGTTTCAGTTGGTCATCGACTTGTTTCAGGATTTGGCAATGGAATTCCGAGGCGCTCAAAGTGGGTCGCGCGTAGCCCACGATCTTTCGCCAATCCAAACCGCCCTCTTGTTCGTGCGGGACGACAATCGCCGAGGCAAAGAACTGCGTGACGACAGCCGCGTATTGAACACCATCGGCGTTCAGCGCTCCCTCCGGTTGCCGATCACCACCAGCCTGAAAACAGATTTCTCTGTTCGTCTCGATCGAGCGATCCAGATAATCGTTGGGACCGAGAATCCCAATCAAGGCATTGCGATGGGTGTAAGAATACCAGGCACCTTCCAGGGGCAACCCGTGCGCGCCGGCCAACTGATACTTGAATGGCGGGAGTTGTTTGCCAGGATCACTGCGTTCCTTGGTGTCCTGGAACTTCAAGGCCAATTCGATGTGGTACGTCTTCGGTTTGAGGGAGAACGTCTTGGTAATCTTGAGCCCTTCATACGGCGCCGGTGCCATCGTCGAGAAGGTGATTTCCGTGTAGAACTTCTCTTTCTTTCCATCTACCTCGATTTCTTGAAATTTCGAGGCGTTCTCGTCGAAATTCCAGTGCTTGATGCCCAAATCCGGCAAGGGTCGCAAGACGCCGGTCTCTCGGAACTTTCCATCATCCCCGATCGCATAATGGTACATCAAAAACGACGGCATGACGGAATCCGGCTGGACCAGGTCCAGGAGTTTTCCCGTTGGTTGCCCGGACCAGTCGGCGCCCTTGAAACGTGTCAGCGTCACCTTCTCGACGCCAGCACCTCGCGAAGTGAGTTTAGCTTGGAGGTAAAAGTCTGGAGGACCGAGGATCAGCTTCGTTACTTTGGGAGCGGGTTTCTTTGGAGTTGGTTGTTTCTTCTTCTTTTCAAGCTTTTGTTTCTTCGGTTCGGGCTTTTTCTTCTTTTCGAGGTCGTCCTTCTTCTTTTGTTCCTTTTTCTTCTTATCGTTCTGGGCGACTTGTTCTTGCTTCTGGGAGTCCTCCTCCTTCGGTGCGTAGGTGGTGCTGACGTACCACCACGCCAAGAGCAAGGCAGTGCTCAAAACTATAAAAAGGAGAAGATTACGTTGCTGCATGATCGCCCATACTCGTCGTGAACTGTGCTGTCTTTATGTTCCAGAACCTTGGAAGGTTCCTTAATAGCATATCGAGTCGGGAGCGAAATGAGGAGGGGATCTGCCTTGCGGAACACCTTCCGAGCAAGAGTCGAGAGGAAACGAGTAGAGATTGGTGGAGTGTTGGAGAGTTGTTTTCGTTTTGGAGTGCGGCAGCGAAGCTGACGCTTTGGTACTTTTTCGGATTCCTCGCTCGCGCTTCGGGTTAGTTTGTGTTATCTCTTCTTTTTTCCTTAGCACCTTCGCGTCTTCGCGTGAGGTCCTGTCTTTTGTCTCTCACCTACCATCGCGAAGTCGGTCGCCAAGGAAGTTATCGAGTTCCGGGACGCCATAGATTTTCTGGATCGTTTTATCCATGTCGTAATCGACTCGACGATAGCGAATGGTCCTGTCGTCGAGCAAAACGTAGCATGCCCGCGGATCACCATCACGAGGTTGCCCGACGGACCCGACGTTACACATCGTCTTTCGGTCTTCGAGTTGATACACGTAGTCCATCTCTTCGGGCGACAAGAATTGATAATTCTCGCCGGGCAGACTTTCGGTAAAAACGCCTGGTACGTGCGTGTGGCCTTGAAAACAGTAGCGGTCGATCAACGCAAAAATGCGATCCATCTTCCGCTGGTTATAGATGTCCTCTGGGAACACGTATTCGTTCAACGGGTTACGGGCCGAACCGTGGACGTAGAGGAAGTGACCTTCCTGGTGCCGGCGCGGGCGTTCGGCGAGGAATTCCCAACGTGCCTCACGTTTTTCGCGGCTCTCCGACGCCGATTCCATCTGGGCTCGGGTCCAAAAGATCGCTCGTTCGGCCGGGATGTTGAATCCTTCTGGGTCGAACATGGCTCCTTGGTCGTGGTTGCCCAACAAAGTCATTTTGCAATCCATGACTTTGTCGATGCACTCGCAAGGATTTGGACCATACCCGATGACGTCCCCCAGGCAGTAAATCTCGTCGACGTTATGTTGCCGAATGTCGGCCAGAACTGCCTGGAGCGCTTCCAGGTTTCCATGGATATCGCTAATCAGCGCCTTCACGTGTTCGAATCTCCCGAAAGTTTGGATCGGGCAGGAGTGATGTTGTGAGCTTACTCAGGAAGCAACAGGCGACCGGGGGATTTCGCCCACTTTCGCATCATAAAAGTGTAATCCGTGGTGTGAGAAAGTGTCAAGGGACAGCGACGCGAAAGCACCGAACTTGTTGTGTCAACGATGCTGATTCGGAGGGCCTCGACGTCCGCATTGATTCGGCCATCTTACACCAGCCCGAAGTGCGAGTGAGGGATGTCTTTACGCCCACCCCAAGCGAGAACGAGGGACACAGAGCGCAGCGGGAGACAACGCTTCGGGCCGTTTTCCGGGACGGTGCCCCATCGTCGCTTCCCTCGTTCCCACACCTTACGACTTGGAAATTCCCACCTCCGTCAACAACAACTCTTGCCTTCGAAGTTGCTGCATTCGTGGGATTCCTCCACATAGCTGCAAATACGCGTCAAAGTCTTCGACGTCATAGATGTGCTCGTCCAGAAACCGAGCAAACTGTTCGGGGTCACGTTCGGTGGTCAACCAAAGTTTCAGGTGTTCTTCGTCGGAAAAATACTCGTACGGCATATTTCCGGGATAGCTCCCAAACGGCACCTCGCACACGGCATCGACGCAGAAAAAGGGAATGACCGTTTGGGTCGGGTCGCGACGGATTTCTTCGTTCGGGATCAACCGTTCGCAAGTCACGATGAGCCGTTTGCTGGCTCGTGCGAGTTCCAGGTCGGCGACCGTCGTCCCCCGAATGCGACAATTACCATAACAATCCGCCTCGTGAACGTGGATGGCCGACACGTCCGGCGACAGGGCCGGAAGTGCGATGAGTTTTTCGGATGTGAAAGGGCATTCAATGACTCGCCCGGCGCTTCTGGCGAACGTGTCCGTTCCCAGCATGTTGCGTGCGGGCAGAAACGGAACACCCATGGCCGCGGCCTTCAACCGCACGGCCAGGGCGTAGTTCGTCCACTCAGTACACTGGACTTCGCCCGACTCCATCACCCGCCGTGCGTGCGGAGAAAGGCCCCTGGCTTCCAAACCGACGACATAAGCGACGTCGAGACGAGCAAGCGTTTGGCCCCGCCCCATCAAGTTTCCCGCGCACAAGAGTTGGAAGTCGTGCGTCGCCGTGTGACCGGCAAATCCCAAATTCTGCTTGTTCTGACGAAGAATCTCGTGGACGACCGCCACAGGGAGTCGGTCGGCACCAAAACCGCCGATCCCAAGATAGTCGCCGTCGTGGATGAAGCGATCCACGGCGTCCGCAACGGTCATCGCCTTCTCGACGAGACTCTTCGATTTTTTTGCGAAAGTCGCACGGAGTTGATTCGCCGAAGGGTCGGTGAACAATTCACCTTGACCTTGAGAGAGCACGTCCATCATTCCATTCCTGCGTGGGGACCGACCACCGAAAGGTTGAGGAAATGCGGGGTCGTTTGTGGTGATTACAGTCGAACAAGATGGGCGGAGGAGCGGGGAGGGGCTTCTCGAAAGAACGACACCTACCCTCGAAGGAAGTTCACGGCAGTATCAACAACTATTCCGATTCGTACTCCGTCAGGATTGCCCGAAACCGAGGATCTTGCCGGATCGAATCGAGATCGCGGTCTTCCCGCAAATAACGGAAATCTCGGTAACCCAGTTCCACGGCCCGGCGAAGATTATCGATCGCGTGATCCGTGCGATTCAACAACGCAAAACTACAAGCCAGGTTGTAATGGGCCAAAGGATCTTCGGGTCGCAGTTGCACGAGTCGCTTGTCGATTTGTAACCCTTCCAGGTAGCGGCCTTTGAGCGTCAGGTTATTGCCTTGCACTCGGAGCACGTCCACAAAGTTTGGATACCGACTCAGGATCCCGTCGAAAAACTCTATCTCGAAGTCGAGTTGATTTTGATCCGCCAGGCGAACCAACGTGCTGTTTGTTGAGGTGGATTGGGAACCCTCTTCTGAGTGTTTACCCTGCTGTGCCATGGGATCCTCCGACAGTAAAAAAGAGGTCGAACACAACAACCGAGACGATTCGAGGTACGAAACGATCTTAGTGTCAGAATTCCAGAGTGAGGGCCGAACACAACTCCACTCTCCCTGATAACATCGGTTCTAGTATGGAAGTA